>JAEERB010000019.1 GCA_016285615.1 Bacteroidales bacterium | reverse complement strand
ATGCACAAAGATACAATAATATTTTAACCTGCGTGCGATTGTTGATAAAATTTTAATTTTTTCTTAAAAAGAAAGAGGGCGCTTGTTTAAAGCGTCCTCTTTCAAAAACTTACAATAGTTTTTTTTATTTGTTGAAGAAAGCGAATTTGCCATCTTCGAGCGAGTCGATCATGATAGTTCCGTCTTGACTTACCTTGCCTTCCAGAATGATTTTCGACAATTCGTTTAAGATTTTCTTCTGGATGACACGCTTCAGCGGTCGTGCTCCGTAGAGCGGATCGTAGCCTAAGTCGCAGAGCAGGTCTAAGGCGTATTTTGAGAACTCTACCTTGATATTCTGTTCGGCCAGCAGTTTGTTCAACTGGTCGATCTGTATCTTGATGATGCCCTTGATTTCGCGCTTCGACAGCGGCTGGAACATCACAATCTCGTCGATACGGTTGATGAATTCGGGCGGCAAGCTCTTCTTCATCAGGTCGGTGACTTCGGCTTTGGTGCGCTCAAAGACTTCTTCGTCAGAGTATTTGGCTCGGTCGGCGTAGTTGTCTTGGATGATGTGCGAGCCCATGTTGGAGGTCATGATGATGATGGTGTTCTTGAAGTCTGCTGTACGGCCCTTGTTGTCGGTCAGTCGCCCGTCGTCGAGCACTTGCAGCAAGATGTTGAAGATGTCGGGATGGGCCTTCTCAATCTCGTCGAAGAGGATGACAGAGTAAGGTTTCCGTCTTACCTTTTCGGTCAGCTGGCCACCTTCATCGTAACCTACATAGCCAGGAGGCGAACCAATGAGTCGTGAGATGGAGTGTGGCTCTTGGAATTCGCTCATATCGAACCTGATAAGGGCGTCCTCCGTATTGAACAGGTACTCGGCCAAGGTCTTGGCGAGCTCCGTTTTGCCCACGCCTGTGGTGCCCATGAAGATGAACGATCCGATGGGGCGTCGGCTGTCTTGTAAGCCCGCACGACTGCGTCGGATGGTGTCGGCAATGGCTGTGATAGCTTCATCTTGGCCAACCACACGCTTGTGTAACTCCTCTTCCAAGTGCAATAACTTGGTACGCTCGCTCTGCATCATCTTGCTAACGGGGATGCCAGTCCAACGGGCCACCACTTCGGCAATGTCGTCAGCACCCACTTCCTTGTCAATCAAAGCTTTGTCCTTTTGCAAGTCTTCCAACTCGCCTTCCAGTTTGGTGATTTCCTTTTCGGCGTTCTGTATCAAGCCGTAACGCAACTCGGCGACACGTCCGTAGTTGCCCTGACGCTCTTCGTTGGTGGCTTCCAACTTGTAGTCTTCAATTTGGGCTTTCAGTTGTTGGATTTTGTCAATGACTTCCTTCTCGGCATGCCATTTGCCTGCAATGGCGTTGCGCTGCTCTTGCAGTTCCGACAGTGTCTTGCTTAGCGCTTCCACTTTCTCCATGGCGTTTTCCTGCTTCAAGGCTTCGCGCTCAATTTCCAACTGTCTGATTTTACGTTCAATCTCGTCCAATTCCTCGGGCATAGAGTTGATTTCCAGTTTCAACTTGGCTGCGGCCTCGTCTATTAAGTCGATGGCCTTGTCGGGCAGGTAACGCTCGGTGATGTAACGCTGCGACAACTCGACTGCTGCGATGATGGCCTCGTCCAGGATTCTTACTTGGTGGTGCGTTTCGTAGCGTTCCTTCAAGCCACGCAAGATAGAGATGGCTGAGTATTTGTCGGGTTCTTCAATCATGACAGGCTGGAAACGACGCTCCAGGGCCTTGTCCTTCTCGAAGTATTTCTGGTATTCGTTCAGCGTAGTGGCACCGATGGCTCTCAGTTCGCCACGTGCCAGCGCAGGTTTCAGGATATTGGCGGCATCCATGGCTCCATCGCCCGAGGCGCCGGCACCGACCAGCGTATGGATTTCATCGATGAAGAGGATAATCTCGCCGTCGGACTCAATGACTTCTTTGATAACGCTTTTCAGTCGCTCCTCGAATTCGCCCTTGTACTTGGCGCCGGCAATCAGGTTGCCCATATCCAGCGAGTAGAGCTGTTTCGATTTCAGGTTCTCGGGAATATCGCCGCTGACCAGTCGGTGTGCCAAACCCTCGGCGATGGCGGTTTTGCCCACGCCGGCCTCGCCAATCAGGATGGGGTTGTTCTTGGTGCGTCGCGACAGGATTTGCAGCACACGTCGAATCTCTTCCTCACGCCCGATAACGGGGTCGAGTTTGCCCTTACGGGCGGCTTCATTTAGGTTGGTGGCGTATTTGTTCAGAGCGTTGTAAGTGTCCTCGCCAGTCGAGCTGGTCACATTACGACCCTTACGCAGTTCTTGGATGGCGGTCTTCAGTCCCTTCTCGGTGATGCCAGCGTCTTTCAAGATTTTCGAAGCCTCATCATTGGCCTTGAGGATGCCGTAGAAGAGGTGTTCCAGAGAAACAAAGTCATCGCCCAGCTCGTTGCTGAAGATCATCGCTTGTTGGATGGCCTGTTGCAAGCCGTTCGACATGTAGATGTCGCCGCCTTGCACTTTGGGTATGGATTGGATCTGTCGTTCCACTACCTGCTGTATCGTCTTCGGATTGGCATCCTGTTTTTTGATGAGGTAGGGTATGACATCCTGGTCCATGTCAAAAAGTGATTTCAGCAGGTGCAGGTTGTCCAGCCTCTGCTGCTGATTGGAGGTGGCAATCATCTGCGCACCAGCAATCGCTTCCTGTGATTTTATGGTTAAGTTGTTCATATTCATAATATTGTCTCCTTTTATTGATTCATGGTATTGATTGATTTACAAACAATATCTATCAATAATGTTGCCAAACTGAAAATTATGACAAAATGGCAGAAACGGATATTGTGGGGATGAGCCGTGTGCGGCCGATTTTGAATTCTGAACCTTGAATTTTAAAAATCCGTGCTTTCAGCTCGGATTTTTTCTTATCTTTGCATCGTTGTTAACACAATAGCTAACAGCATTTTCTTGACATAAAAGCGTTTTCGCTTTTCTTTAGTGTGTTCGAAATCTGGTAAATTTCACAAAAATGCTACAAAGAAAGCTGAAACGCTCGCGGATAGACCGTGAGCTTTCTTATTTGTAGCATTGGGTTTTACCAGAACCTCGAACCACAGAATGAAGTTCGCGTTTTTTTTTATGTCAAAAATTTTGAAGAGAAAATCATTGTTAAATATTAAAAATCAAAGTTTTATAAAAAAATTATTCTTATTACTAATGAGTATTTGCACTGTTTTTTTTACAGGTTGCAATAAAGGTGGTGATCGATATTACAGCGAAGAGGCTGTAGCGTTGGCGGAAGTGGTGGAAGGACGCTTTGTTGGTGAATGGACTGGGAAAATCGAATTACCAAAAGAACTACATCGAATTTTGAATCGCGAGAATTTTGAAGGATTCGAATATTCCGATGGTTATATTGATTTGGTTTACAAATTCATCTCACAGAACAACGATAACCTTAAAGTTTATATAAGCCAGCAACATGAAGGCACTAATCTAATGGACATTTCATTCTCGTTGTCTCCTGCAACGTATTCCGTGACACGAGTTTATGATGTTTGGCAAAATGGAATTGAATATAAAGGCAAAGATGATTTTGGTGAAGAAGATTTTTATGTGGATGCAAGTTGCAGTCCCGTGGCTATTGATAGCAAAGGTAAGTTTCATTTTGACAATGTTTTAACTGAAGAAGGGGATGCTGGCGTAGTCTTTGGATATGGTATTACGAGCACCTCTTTTGAATTGAAAAATTCATCTTTAAAGTATAATTTTTCAAATGGCACCATATCAGGAGAGTTTCAGTTTACCACAGTACTTTCTTCGGGAGATAAAATAACAGGCAAAGTAAAAGTTGAAAACCTGATGCGGGATAATTATTAGTGTTTTTTGATTTGTAATATGATAAATAATAACGATTTGAGAAAAAGAATTATGAAAAAAGTATTATTAATTTCAATTTGGCTTTTACAAATTATAGGTGTAACTGCGCAGACAATTACGCTTACCTTTACAGGTAAAGATGCGCAAAACAAGATTGTTCCCTTAAACCGTGTGGTTATTGCCAATCAGACGCGCGATTGGCAACATACTATCTACTATCCAGACACCAATTTGACAATGGGTATAACTGGCATAGATAATCCAATAGGGTCGAATAATGATTCACCAATACGACTATCGAAAAATGTTCCCAATCCCTTTGACGGCATCTCTGAATTTTCGCTGCAACTTTTTGAACCGGGTGTAATTTCGATGGAAGTATATGATTTAAGCGGAAAAATGGTAACGACTTATCAAGGAAAATTGCCAGTGGGTGTTCACACATTCAAGGTTTTGTTGAATACGGCGCAAAGTTATTTGTTGACCGCCCGTTTAGGTGGAAATATCGCGACCATCAAGATGGTGAACAATGGGAATGCCGGTGAGAATGCTATTCGATATGTAGGTCAAGGCGGATCTTGTCCGTCGATAGTGGACTTGAAAAGCGACAGCAAAGGGACAACCAACAAGCCGTTTGCCAAAGGCGATAAAATGACCTATATAGGTTATGCCACTATCAATGGCGTTGAATATACCAGTCAAATTATTGAAAAAAATCAGATGACATCTGAGAATATTGGTCTCACATTCAATGACCCAGGCCAACCATGGCCATGTGGAACCAAGATTGCAGACATTGACGGCAACACATACAATACTGTGCTAATAGGCGAGCAGTGTTGGATGAAGGAAAATTTGAAGACCACCAAGTATGCTGATGGCTTTCCTATTTCACAAGGAACCCATTCTTCTGATGAAGAGCCTTATTGGTATTATCCTAATGATGAGGCTTCGAACAAATCCGCATACGGTTTGTTATACACTTGGCCCACAGTGGTAAGAGGCACTTCTGTCGATGTTCCTTGCGA
This sequence comes from Bacteroidales bacterium, assembly GCA_016285615.1. The sequence continues at coordinate 19,428 of JAEERB010000019.1, read as the reverse complement.
GCAAGGCATTTGTCCCACAGGTTGGCATGTGCCAAGTAATAAAGAATGGAATGAATTGTTTGATTATGTGGAGAGGAAAAGTGAGTATGGCTGTGGTGGTGACAATGAAGCTATAGCAAAGGCTTTGGCTTCCACTACGGGTTGGACTAATATCACAAATACATGTGCTATTGGCGACAATCCAAGCAGTAATAATGCTACAGGCTTTTCAGCCGTTCCTGCTGGAAAGGGTAACGGTAGTAGTTTTAGCGATTTCCGTGCAACCGCAGCTTTTTGGAGTGCATCCCAATATAGTTATTATGACCAATTATATCCCTATGTTCACTATCTTCAATATCATAACGCTTACGTGACAAACACTTGGACATATAGCGATAATGGATTTTCTGTACGCTGTGTCCGTGGCGATGGAACATATTCAAAACCATGTCCCACATCTCTTAAGGATGTGGAGGGTAATGAATACAGCACGGTAAAGTTAGGCAAGCAGTGCTGGATGAAGGAAAATCTAAGAACAACCAAATATGCGGACGGAACTACTATTTCGCAAGGCGGCAGCACTTCTACCACGGTGGCTTATTGGTATTATCCCAACGGAGACTCTTCCAATAAGTTAACGTATGGTTTATTGTACAACTTTTACGCAGTGATGCATGGTTCATCAACATCTATCAGTTGGATTGGAGAACAAGGTATTTGCCCAGAAGGTTGGCATGTTCCGAGTAGTGACGAATGGTTAATGTTAGAAGATTATGTTGCAGAACAATTTGCTTCGGGGGAGACTGCAAAGGCCTTAGCCTCAACTACAGGATGGGAGCCGTGTGATTCGGGGCCAGGCTATCGTCCTTTATATAACAATCGTTCGGGCTTCAATGCATTTCCCGCAGGATGTCGTTCTGGGGCTAGTTATGAGTATGAATATTTTGGCGAAGCTACATATTTTTGGAGTGGTCTTGGTCTCTGTTGGTATATAGGGCATTGCAATAATAGAATTAAAACGACATCGTGGAGTGATTACTGTGGTCTTTCTGTTCGATGTTTGCAAGATTAACATCACGTTAGATAATAATTAATTAAAAAAGAAACCCTTAAAACGAAATTGAAATGCATCCAGGAGATTTTTTAGTGATATTATCAATTTTGGTGACGTTAATAACAGTAACCGTTGCCAATAATAAAAAATTGTGGTTGTACAAATTTTCTTATCGGGAACTTGTAATTGGTATTGTTATTGGTCTTTTCATCAATTTTTTCATCTTTTACTACATTTTGCGTTGTAGTGCAGGGAAGTCTACTTGTTTATATGGGTTAAGGGCTGATTATTGGGGATATATTTTATCCATAGTTGGTTTAGTTTCACTGATACTATATGTTGCAAAATGCACATATTTTCCCAAAAACAATTGGGGTAAGATTGTGAGATACTACGAGAATCTATTAGAGACAGATCCAACAACCTGCATAATGTATATAAAACAGTATCATCAGTCTAATTTTAATACTATTATTTTGCAAATCAATAAGAATGGTAAATGGGACTTAAGTAATTCTCTAGAAGAAAAAATTTTAAAAGAAGTTGTTTTTTCAAAACGATTTATCGATTCGTGTGTATTTGAAGACCCCGAACTATTCTTTAATATTGTTGTAAATTTGAAAACTTCAAAAATAAAGATGATAACAACCAATATTGAATATTTTTTACATCTTTTTTTTCAATCGTCAAACCTACATTTTGGGCTGAATTTAAGAAACACTGCCAATGCATTTGAGATGCCTGTTAATGGAATACTCAAATATATTTTTCCAAATAAAAACTTGGATTTTGTTTTGCATTATGATGTATGGGATATTTTTGGCGAGGAAGCAGAAAAAAGTGCACAGATTTTTACTCCTGAATACAAAACAAAAAATGCGTATAAAATTGACTTTCAGTCTTCATGCTGCTATTACTATCTGTTTTTCTTTATCGCACAAATACAATATACCTATCTCTATCAAAAGGTAAATCCGACGGTATATATTAAAGAGAATGAAACATCTTTTTTTGACGATGCGATTGAAACGACATTATCCCATCTAAAAAATATGGCTCAAAAATCACAAACAGTATTAAAAGACGACAGACTTTCCTCGTCAATTAGATCAGCAATTTTGATATCATTAAATATTTTATGTGTTTTGGGAGAAAGTTCCAACGAAATAGAAATATTAGAATCATGTACAAAATATATTGTTGGGTTACAATTAGAGTTGGCTACAGATAATGATGAACCCGACTTATTTGTTTGTGAATATCCAAAGTCTGGTGTAAAAAGAGCAATTGAAGATTATTTGTGTTTATCGTCTCATTTTCCTATTTCAAATCCTGTTCTTCAGGCTATGTATAACAAATTTGAATTTGATAAAATAATGATTGTTAGACCATATGGCTTTGTGGAGAATAATATCAGCAAAAAGCTAAAACAAGTTCCAGCTTTTCAGATAATTCAAGATTTATTTAAGGCTAATTAAGTTTCTTTTCTATTGCGTCACATCTCTATGTTGAGGAGTTGGTAGGGATTCCAATCTGCACGCTGTGCGTGCTTGGAATGACGGTATTGGTGGTTTCGCACTTCGACAGGCTCAGTGACCGAAACAGGAATTAAAGAAAAAATTAAGATTTTTTTCAAAATATGTTTTCATAATAAAAAAGTTTGTATTTTTGCAGCGACAGTTTCCACCACGCTACCCGACGAAAGTCCAGCGAACCAGGGTGGAACTTTTGTTTTTTGTGTTAGTAAGAATAGTGGCGTATGGAGTACAATAAACAACCAATAAGCGTAAAAGACCAAGTTGCTCAACTGAAAGCAAGAGGTTTGATAGTTGAGGATGAGGGGAATGCTGAAAAAACATTGTCCGTCATCAGTTATTTTCGTTTTGCCAATTATTTGCGTCCATACGAAAGGGACAGATCGTCTCATGCTTTCAAGTTTGGAAAATTATTCAGCGATGCCGTGCGTCTTTATTATTTCGATAAGAAACTTAGAAGTATCCTTTTTAATGCCATCCAAACTGTTGAGATTGCGTTGAGAACAAGTGTTATACAGAATTTTTCAATGCAATATGGTCCTTTTTGGTTTATGGAGGCCAACCTTTTCAAGGATGAGAGTATGCACAATGATTGTATTGGCACTATTCGGACGGAGTTGGTTCGTACGAAGGAGGATTTCATCAAGAAACATTATGCAAAATATGACCATCCCGATATGCCACCTGCATGGAAAACTTTTGAGATTGTGTCATTCGGAACATTAGGTAAACTTTTTAGTAATTTCAAGGATAATGCTATTAAGAAAAGAGTAGCGAGAGGTTTCAATGTTCCTCAGCACAAATATTTGGAGAGTTGGATAGCGAGTTTGGCCGCATTGCGTAACTGCTGTGCCCATCACGCCAGAGTTTGGAATAGGGTTTATCCCATAAAGCCACAGTTGCCTAATGCCAAACAAATGCGTTCTCCATGGTTCGATGTGTTGAATGTCGCCCCGAATCGCTTATATGCTATATTGTGTTGCCTTATATATTGGGTGAATAGTATTAATTCTCAAAATACTATAAAAACAGATATAATAAAACTGTTGGAAGAATATCCACTTGTAGATTCCGTTGCGATGGGCTTCCCTTCTGGCTGGGAGAAAGAGGCGTTATGGCAATGATTCCATAATCTTATCGACTGCGCCGAGGTTTTCCTCGACAAACTGGCGGCAGATGTCGCAGACGGCTCCGTACTGTTCGGGCTGGGCGCTGAACTGCTGGATGCGCGTCGTCATCTCTTCTGCCGTCTGGATTGAAAAGGCACCGCCACGGCTGACCAACTCGACTGCTTCGTTGAACTTGCTGTACTTAGGGCCGAAGAAGAGAGGCACACCGAACACGCCGGCTTCGAGGATGTTGTGCAAACCCTTGCCGAAAGCTCCGCCAATGTAAGAAATGTCGCTGTATTTGTAAATCTTGCTCAGCAACCCGATGGTGTCGATAATCAGCACTTGGTAATCTTCTATCGGTTGTCCTTCCATTTCGGTATAACGGAGCACCTTGTAATCTGAGAAAAGATTTTTTATACTCTTAATATGTTCGGAATCAATCATGTGTGGTGCCAAAATGAGCTTGTAGCGGTCGTGTACTGAATCAAATACCTGTCGCAGCAATTGTTCGTCTGGTTCCCAAGTGCTGCCAGCCACGATGAGTTGTCTGTCGCCCTTGAAGCGCACGGCAAAGTCGAGCGTATAGTCCTGTTGGGCAATGGCATACACACGATCGAAGCGGGTGTCGCCAGCGATGGTCACATTATGAATGCCGATGGAGTTCAGCAATTGTTGGGAGATGGCGTTTTGCACAAAGAAGTGGGTGCATTTCTTCAATTGGCGCACAAACCAACCGCCGTACCACTTGAAAAAGTGTTGCGATGGGCGGTAGATGGCTGAGATGTAATAGAAGGGTATCTGTCTCTTGTACAGCGCATCCATGTAGTTGAACCAATATTCGTACTTGACGAAGATGGCGGCTTTGGGCTGTACAATATCCAGGAAACGGCGCACATTGCACAGTGTGTCGGCGGGCAGGTAGGCAACCACATCGGCGAGCGGCTCGTTTTTGCGGATTTCGTAACCCGAAGGCGAGAAGAAAGTGAGCAGAATGGAGCACTCGGGGTGTTCTTTGCGGATGCGTTCCATCAGCGGCTTGCCTTGCTCAAATTCGCCCAACGAGGCACTATGAATCCAGATGATGTTTTGCCTGCCTTGGCATTTTTCCTTCAGTAAATCAAGTAGATGCCTGCGGCCTTGCCACCATTGGCGTGCCTGCAGCGAGAACGGTGAGGCGAGCAGTGCGCCCAGCGAGTAAAGATGAATGAAGAGGGTATAAAGCAGCCGCATAGAAGGTTAGTTGTAGTAATAGGTCATCTGGTGCTTTTGCGTGTAGAGCGGCACTATCCAACCGATTTTCAGACCGATAAGTCCGCTGAACTTGTTCTTGAGATCCTTGGTGGGACCGAGGTTGAAGTCGTAGTTGCGGTCAGGTTTGGTCCACATTTCCATGATTTCCACGCCACCGTAGAAGCTTGCCACTCGCGACTTGCCGATGTGCACGTAGCCGATGAATTGCGACAGGAAGAACCCCGACGAGCGACGGTCATAGCCTTTGCGGTAGTCGCCGCCAATTTGGGGCACCTGATTATCCACATCGGTGAAATGGATTTTGTGGCGGATATAGCCCAACCCTGCGTGAATCCAAATGCCTGAGTTTAAGTAGGTTTTGCTTACGGGAATGATACGGCCGAGGCCGGCGCCCACATGCCAGTACTGTCCTTCGAGGTAGAGCGTGGCTTTAAGGCCGTTGCCGTCGATGATGTCACCTTTGCTGGTCTTGAGGTTGTCCAAAAGGGTGGTGTCCCTCAAGTTGGCACCGAAGCAGTAGTTGAAGTGGACATCAAAAGTCCAGTGGGTGGCCGTCTTATAGGTAAAGCCTGTGCCGATGCTGAAGTTGCCTTTGTAGAAAGTGCCCAAGTCGCCAATAGGCCATTGGTATGAGAAGTTGGCGCAGGTCCATACCATCGCCGTTACAGAGTCGGGCGTTTGGCGCGGCTTGGTCATCACGGCGCGTCGCTGTCCGTAGGAGAGTCCCACGAAGCAAAGCAAACAAAGTATGATGGATATTCTTTTTATCATAATGGTTGAAAAATGACGCACAAAGATACAACTTTTGATGAAATCAAAAGAAATTCAGAATTCAGAATTCAAATTTCAAAAATCAAAGAACAAAGAGATTCCTTCAGCGGTAGTTTCGACAAGCTCAACCACCGCATCGGAATGACTTCAACAATTAAACAATTAAACAATCAACACCTCAACAATTCTTAACTTCTCATCTCTCATCTCTCATCTCTCATCTCTCATCTCTCATCTCTCCACTCTCCACTCATAAACCTGTCTCTTTCATTAATATCTTTCAACGACCGTACATTTTGGTATCCGCATGTCGTGAAGAGTTGGCCAAGTTCTTTGTGGAAAAGGTGATGCGTTTCCATGTAGATTTTGCCTCCGTTGCACAAGCAGTGCTGGCCAATGTCGGCAATGGCCTTGTAGAACAGCAGCGGGTCGTCATTAGGGACGAACAACGCACTGCCGGGCTCGTGCTCCCTGACATTAGTGTGCAGCGTCGGCTTTTCGTCCAAGGGAATGTAGGGCGGGTTGCTCACAATGATGTCGTAGGTGCCCAGTTGGCTGTAGTTGGGGTGCAGCATGTTGTCGTGAAGCCATGTGATGTCAGCGTTATGTTGACGGGCATTGGCTTGGGCAGTCTGTAAGGCCTCCGGGGAGAAATCGGTGGCGCTAATATGGCTGTGAACCAACTTTTTAGCCAAAGCGATGGCAATGGCGCCACTGCCCGTGCCGAGGTCTAGGATGCGTAATGGCTGTTGTTCTTTGTTCTCGTAGATGATGAGGCCAACCAGTTCTTCCGTTTCGGGGCGTGGGATGAGCACCGACGGGTTGACGGCCAGTTCCAAGCCGTAAAAGTCGGTGACGCCGATAACATATTGGATGGGTTCGCCAGTCTTCAGCCGCTGCAAATCGCTGGCGGTTTCGGCCTGCCGTTGCGCATCTACACTGTCATGGATGTTTAAGTAGAGCAGATAGGAGGGCAGATGCCATTTTTTTTCGGCATACATACGGAAGATGCCGCGGATTTCCGCCTCTTCGTACAACGGCTGGAGGGCGTCGGAAAATTGGTGCGACAAGTCGGCGTAGGTTGCCATAATGTTGGTTTTTAGATTAAAATGAAGGGACACGCCGTGGCAGCGCGTCCCTTGAAAGATGTTGTTCTAAGTGTTTAGATATGAACAGCTTCGCCGTAAGCGTTGGCGGCAGCTTCCATAATAGCTTCTGAGAGGGTGGGGTGCGGGTGCACGGCCTCGATCACCTCGCGACCTGTAACACCTTTTTCACGGGCGATGACCACGCCAGAGATCATCTCGGTGACATTCTCGCCGATGAGGTGACAGCCCAGCCATTCGCCGCTATTCTTGTCGAAAATGACCTTCACCATACCGTCGCGGTTGCCTGCAGCGGTGGCTTTGCCCGAAGCGGTGAAGGGGAACTTGCCGACCAGTATCTCGCGACCTTGCTCGAGGGCGGCCTTTTCGGTCATGCCCACCGAAGCGATTTCGGGCGAGGTGTAGGTGCAGCCAGGGATATTTTTGTAATTCAGCGGTTTGGGGTTCAAACCAGCGATTTTTTCTACGCAGATGAGCGCTTCGTGTGAGGCCACATGTGCCAGGGCAGGACCATGTACAATGTCGCCGATGGCATAGACGCCGTCGCAGTTGGTGCGATAGAAGTCGTCCACTACCACTTTGCCACGTTCAACGGCAATGTTGCACTCCTCGAGGCCGATACCTTCGATGTTGGTCTGCACGCCGACAGCCGACAGTACGATATCGCACTCTATTTCAGTGATTTTCTCTTTGCTGTCCTTGACAGTCACTTTGCAGCCGTCGCCAGTGGTGTCCACACTCTCAACGGCAGCGGCGGTCATCACCTTGATGCCAGCTTTGCGGAAGGCGCGTTCCAGTTGCTTCGAGATTTCCTCGTCTTCTACGGGAACCAGGTTGGGCAGGTATTCCACGATGGTTACTTTGGTGCCCATGGTGGCGTAGAAGTAGGCCAACTCACTGCCGATGGCGCCAGAGCCCATAACGACCATCGTCTCAGGTTGTTGTGGAAGGGTGAGGGCTTCACGGTAGCCGATGATTTTCTTGCCATCCTGTTGGATGTGGGGCAGTTGGCGTGAGCGGGCGCCCGTAGCCAGGATGATGTGGTTGGCTTCGAACACTTCGACGGTGCCGTCGGAGCGAGTCACTTCCACCTTTTTGCCGGGCAGCACTTTGCCAAAGCCGGCAATCACTTCCACATTGTTCTTCTTGAGCAGGAATTGCACGCCCTTGCTCATAGTTTCGGCAACTGTGCGGCTCCGTTTCACCACAGCCTCGAAGTTGGCGGTGGCGGTGCCTTCAATCTGGATGCCGTAGTCGGCGGCATGTTGGGTATATTTATACACTTGGGCTGATTTCAGCAGGGCCTTGGTAGGAATGCAGCCCCAGTTGAGGCAGATGCCGCCCAGTTCGGCGCGTTCCACAATGGCCACTTTCATGTTCAGCTGGCTGGCACGGATGGCTGCCACATAGCCGCCAGGACCGCTGCCAATAACTATCAAATCGTAATTCATATCTGTATTTTTTTTGAGTTTTAAAATGAAAGCGCAAAAGTACAAAGAAAATGTACAATTTACAATTGACAATTTATAATGAGAACAAAGTGGTTGGGCATGTTGAAACCAGCGAATTCTTCATTCTAAGCACATTCAGTGCGCAAAGGAATTGAAAATGAGTTTGCGATACTGGAATTTGATTAATTCTCTATTCGAAAAAGATGTATTTTTGAATCCCGAATCTTTTTATGTAAAAAATCATTGATAGAGTAATAATTATGAAAAAGTCTTTCCTGTTATTGGCTATAATGTTATTAGTAGTTCTGCCAACATTCTCGTTGGATACTAACCCTTATTTTGGTTTTAAAGTACAAGATAAAGCGGCTGATTATCAACAATATGTTGGCGAAAAAGTGAGATTCAGACAGGCAATAACACCAGAAGAATCCGTATATTATAAGAGTGACCGTGTTTTGAATCAAATAGGGAAAGAGTATATAATAACGAAAATCATGCATAGTGTTTTTGATTATGGTATTGATAATGCTGAAATTACCATTTTTATGGTTTCGCCTGATAAAACTGAAAAAATAAAAGTAGTTGCATACGAAAAAAGAGTTTTTGGATTGTGGTCTGGAAAAGAAAAGCCTACAATAGAAAATATACCTCTGTACTTTGTTGAACCCTTTGATGCATATAAAAAATCAAAGGTTGGAAAAACGCTGAGACATCCTAGGGTAAAAGATACTTATACCATTGTTGATATTATCATTGGTAAAAGTGAATTAGGTTCTGCAAATGTTAAAACATTTATATATATATTAAGAAATGATAGAACCTTACAACAACAACAATATGATGTATTAGGTTATGAACTGGGTTGTTTTTTTGAGGCTCTTTCAGGTCATTATGTATCGTCGTTAAAACAGGTTGAAAAACCAGATAATCCTGAAATCAGATATGGTAAGACGCAAATCATTGACGAAACTTCTAAGAATAATTTTGTTGCAAAATATTGGTATGAAGATAATATTTTATCAATAGTTATTCTTGGTGATAGCAAAGGATTCTCTTTTGAATTAAAGAATATTTCGGATAATTCTTTCAAAGTAATATGGAATGAGGCTGCTTTTATTGATATGGAAGGAAACACATCAAAAATAATGCATAAAGGAATTAAATATTCACAACGAGAGGGCGATCAACCAGCAACGACGATTATAAAAGATGCCAAAATTCAAGATATGATTTATCCTATTGATAATGTGTATTATGACGAAGATGGAAAAGAGTGGGGAGTCAAGTCTATTTATCATAAAATAGACTGGTTAATGGAAGGGGTGTTGGGAAATCAGCCTGATCCAACAAGCTATGAGGGTGTTGTAAAACTAATGTTACCAATTCAAATTAAGGATGTAGTTAATGAGTATATTTTTGTGTTCGATATAAAGTATGTTTATGATCACCCAGAGGTGATTAATTTGGATTAAACTCGCTTCGTTTGCACTTGTGTGTCCTTTCGCGGCGCATTTCCAATTTGCTTCGTTGCACAATTATCGTGGCGCCGCGATGGGATACGTTAACGCATCCCACTAGGGGTATCGGCCGCTGTGCGACCTCAACCCCTGGCTACCGAGCGGGAACCCCTAAACGGGGTTCTTGAATATCGAGGTTTGTCCTTTCAATAAGCAACAACAGAAAGCGCATTAGCATCCGTTTGCGTAGCGCTAACGCCTTTCTTTTAAATAAACAGCTCACGTTCGGCAAAGAATGCAAGCATTCTCTGCACTCACTCACTCGCTGTTTTGGTTCTTTTCTTTGGCGCAGCAAAGAAAAAGAACATCATAAAAGCAAAAAAATCCATTACAACTCTGCAATGGATTTTTTCGGAGGTCTCTTCCAGACTCGAACTGGAGTACCTGGTTTTGCAGACCAGTGCCTAGCCACTCGGCCAAGAGACCTTTGAGGCTGCAAAAATACAACTTTTTTTCTAAACTCAAAATTTAGAGCTGACAATTTTTGCCGATAGGAGAATATTTATTTGTAAACATTTGATATATAGTTGAATAGATAAGAAACATGGCATTACATAAAATAGTGTATCTTTGCACCATTGAACAAAATAGAGATGAAACACTTTGGTTTGATATTGTGCTGTTTGTCGCTGCTGATGCTAACACAAGCGCAGTCGCTGGACCAGATGACTGTTGCTACGGGCAGTGTCTCCGATGCGCGCATGAGTGTGACCATCGGCGAGCCCTGCATTTTTGTGGCCACCCACGAGAATGGCACACTTTCTGGCGGTGCACAGGGCGGTACAACAACCACTACGACAGGTGTAAAGCCGTTTGTGTTCTCTTCACAACTGCAAGTTTTTCCTAATCCTGTTGTCGATAGATTGTTTGTGCAAACGGGTGACTCTAAGTATGTTGAATGCTTTTTTGAAGTATATGACAATACTGGAAAGTTGGTGCTGGAGCATCAACAAGTATCCGCCAAAGGATTGTTCCAAATAGTTGTATCGTCGTTGCCGTCAGGAAGCTATATTCTTCGTGTCGTACCATCCCAAGGAGTGGCTATTGGCCATGTCTCCTTCGTGAAGTTCAAGTAAGTCGGCTGGCATAGTTAGCAAAACTTTTTTTACTCCTCAAAGATAATCCATTATTTATTTAAATTTGAGGAAACTCATTACGATGGATTATCGCAAATATCCGATTTTCAGGGTGTTAATATTTCTTATTTTGGGCATTTTGCTGGCCTATTCCGGCACTTTGTCCTCCGTAACTCCCATTATGGCGTTGGTATCCTCTGCCTGTTTTTGTATTCTTTCGAGTGTCATATACCACAAAACAACCTATCAATGGCAGTGGACGGCGGGCATGGGAGTGCTGCTGGCTGCGCTGTTTGTCGGCTTTGGACTGACAAAATTCCGATTGACGCCCACATTCTCTTCCTCATTGGAGCATTATGTCAAACAAAACCGCCAGTATGTTGTCACCATTCAGGAGCCGCCCGAAGTGCGTGCCAAAAGTGTGAAGATGAGGGTGTTACTCGAAAAGTCGTTGGAGGATACGACCATTTTACAGCCGTGTATGCTCTATGTGGCCCGCGACTCGGCAGCCGCACAGTTACGATATGGAGATAGAATATTGATTAACAGTCAGATAAAAGATATCGAGCCGCCTAAAAATCCCGATGCTTTTGACTACAGGGCATTTATGCGCCGCAAGGGGGTGTATTTCACTGGCTATGTGCCTGCATGTCAGTGGCAGAAAATAGACAGTGGCCACGTGCATTGGCTGAGGGCGAAGTCGTACCAGCTGCAGCAGTACTTCTCACGACAGTTTGCGCTGGCTGGTGTGGCTGGCGATGAATATGCAGTCATTACGGCCATTCTGCTTGGCAACGATGAGACTATGGAGCCCGATCTTCGTGCACGCTATGCGTCGGCGGGCGTGAACCACATCTTGTGTGTGTCAGGAATGCATGTCGGCATTATCTATATGATTCTCAATTTCTTACTAAAACCGTTAGATTGGTATCGTCGTTCCCGCTATGCGAAAGCCCTCTTGTTGGTGGGTTTTATTTGGCTTTATGCGCATATTACCGGCCTTTCGCCTTCGGTGACGCGCGCGGCCACTATGTTTACCTTCGTCGCATTAGGGGGACTTCTTCGTCGTCCTACCGACATATTCCACAGTTTGTATGCGTCGCTTTTTATCTTGCTGATAATAAATCCGTTACTTTTGTTTGAAACGGGCTTCCAATTGAGTTATCTGGCGGTATTCGGCATTGTCATCTTCCAACCAAAGATAGCGTCATGGCTAAAACCGCGAACCCGTACGGGCAAGTATTTCAACGAGTTGGCGTCAGTATCACTGGCGGCGCAGTTGACTACCTTCCCTGTATCGGTGCACTGTTTCGGACAGTTCCCCAACTCTTTCCTGTTGGCTAACCTGTCGGTCATTGCTTTGTCGTTTGCGGTGGTGGTGACGGGCGTGGCCTTGTTGGCGGTATCATTCTGGCCGACATTGGCAACCTTTGTGGGCTATATTCTCGGATTTGAGATAAAGAGTATGAACAGCATGATAGGCTGGATCAACGAACTGCCAGGTGCCGTCAGCGACAATCTTAAGCTGGATTTGCCGCAAGTGCTGTTGATTTATTTGGCCATTTTGATGCTAGTATTCTTTTTCAAAACGGCGCGCAAACCTGCATTATGGGTGGGCTTGGCGGCGTGTGCGCTTTTGCCACTAACCATCTTATACGATAAGTATCAGCAGTCAAATAAACAAGAATTGATTGTGTATCAAATAAATAAAAATACAGCTATTAGTTTTCAGGATGGTAGTGATGGCATATTGTTGGCCGACAGTGCTATATGGCCTGGCAGCGGTGATTACAACTTTAATATCAAGAATCATGAGCGACAGTCACGCTTGAGGAGTCGCCCTGTTGCATTGCAAGAGGCGCTCTTTATGGATGGATCTTTTGCTAAAGTGGGACAATTTATTCGTTTTCAAAATGTTACGCTCTATTTGTTAGAACGAGGTCAGTGGCTCTACCCGACAGCTAATCCGCCGCAGGTTGATTATCTGGTGTTGTGTCATAGTCCGCAGGCTTCGCCTGAAAAAGTGGCGGCGGCTCTCAATTTTAAGCATGTCGTTCTTGACGGCAGCAATACGCCATATTACTGCGAAAAATGGCGACAATATTGCCGCCAACAACAAATCCCAGTGCATTCTACTGCCGAATTGGGATTCTTGCGAATTGCGGTAGGTATTGAAAATAGAGAGATTGCGGATGAAAAATATTTCTGAAAAAAATTAACATCAAGGTGTTGTAAATTAAAAATAAAGTTGTAATTTTGCAGCCCAAATTAAAAACGAGTAATATAACGATTCAAAAAATAGAAAGATGTCAAGAGTTTGCCAAATTACAGGAAAGAAAGCCATCACCGGAAACAATGTATCACACTCGAACATTAAGACGAAACGCAAATTTAATCCCAATTTGCACACCAAAAAGTTCTTCGTTCCCGAGTTGAATGAATGGGTAATGTTGAAAGTTTCCGCCAAAGGTATGCGCAACATCAATAAAAAAGGTGTTTGGAACTGCATAGTTGAGGCTAGCGAAAAAGGTTATCTCAAATAACATTTTTCCATCACATGATAAAAACGGCTACACCTATCGTGTAGCTTTTTTTTTGTTAATACACAATAAATTCGGTAGTTTTGCGTATTAATTCTTTAACCTAAGCGTGCATCTTGAATAGAATTAGCTTTTTTCTTATCACAATACTCCTGGTTGTCATGTTCCCCCTCTATGGGCAGCATGAGGGTAGGGTGAGCGGTTCTGTTCTTGACCAGTATAACCAGCCTATTGACCAAGTGGTGATTACGGTGCTGGAAAATACCACTACCGCCACATCCAAGCCCGACGGTCTGTACGATCTGAAGGTGCCCAGCGGTGATACCGTGCATTTGCGTTTCCGCCATATCGCCTATCGCGATACGGTGGTCACCTTGTTTCTCAAGAAAAATGAGAAAGTGCGCGTTAATGTAATCATGCCGGCAGTGGGTGAGATGTTGCCTGAGTTTAGCTTGACCTCGAACTACAACGACAGCTATACACATATCGATCCCAAGTTGTCGTTCCAATTGCCTTCGCCGACGGGCGGTATCGAGTCGCTCATCAAGATGTTGCCAGGAGCCTCGTCGGTGAATGAGTTGAGTTCGCAATACAATGTGCGCGGTGGTAACTATGATGAGAATCTTATCTATGTTAATGATATTCAGATATATCGGCCTTTCTTAGTGCGAAGCGGGCAGCAGGAGGGATTGAGTTTCGTCAATATGGACCTGACCAACAACGTGAAGTTCTCGGCTGGTGGTTTCGAGGCCAAATATGGCGACAAGATGTCGTCGGTGCTGGATGTGGAGTACAAGAAGCCCACGCGCTATGGCGGTTCTTTCTCAGCGGGTATGCTGGGTGGTTCGCTGCACGCAGAGGGCAACGTGAAGGACAAGTTTACCTTTTTGGTTGGCGTGCGTTACAAAGCCAACACTTACCTGCTTAAGTCGATGGAGACGTCGGGCGAGTACAAGCCACGCTTTTTCGATACGCAGATGTTGCTTACTTGGAAGCCTGCCGAAAAGTGGGAGCTGAGCCTGTTGGGCAACTTTTCCAAAAACCAATATCGCTTTGTGCCCAGCAGTCGTCTGACCACCTTCGGTAATTTTGAAATGGCCCAGCAGTTGGAGGTTTATTTCGACGGACAAGAGGTGGACCAATACGAGAATTATCTGGGAGCGCTGACGGTGGCATTCAAGCCCAATTTCAAAAACATGTATAAGTTGATTGTCTCTTCGTATTATGCGAAAGAGTCTGAAACATACGATATTAGAGGTGAGTATTGGCTCAAGGATGTGGAGATAGACATGGGGGCGGCTAAGCTTGTCGAAGGAAGTACGCGCGGTGTGGGCGCTTATCACGAGCATGCGCGCAACCATATCCAGGCGGTCGTGTCGGCGGCCGATTTGCGTGGCGAGCATCAATTGTTCCGCAACACGCTTCTGTGGGGTGTCAAGGTGCAGAACGAGATTATCAACGACCGGATTAATGAGTGGACGATGAAGGACTCGGCAGGCTATACGGTACCGTTTCACTTCACTACGCCTGGTGAGCCAGTGCCTGCAGGTGACCCGTCGCGTGATTTGAACTTCGGCTATTATCTTCTGTCGGCTAACAACTTGAATACCATGCGTCTCACGGGTTTTGTGCAGGACAGCTGGCGTATTGATGGTGACAGTGCCACCCGCTTCGTGCTCAATGGGGGTGTGCGTTTCCATTACTGGACTTACAACAACGAGGTTGTTGTGTCGCCGCGTTTGCTGTTTACCTACACGCCGCGTTGGAAGCATAAGTGGGTGTTCCGACTGAATACGGGTATGTATTATCAGCCGCCGTTTTATCGCGAGATGCGCTATGTCACGGGCGAGTTGAACCCCAAGATCCGTTCGCAACGCTCGTATCAGGTGGTGGCCAGTGCTGGATATGATTTCAAGATGTGGCGCCGTCCGTTCAAGTTTACCACAGAGGTTTATTATAAGTATATGGACCGTCTGATTCCTTACACTGTTAACGATATCAAGGTGATTTACAGTGCCGAGAACAATGCTCATGGCTATGCCACGGGTATTGACATGAAACTGAGCGGAGAGTTCATCGAAGGTCTGGAGTCGTGGATAACACTTTCGGTGATGAAGACCGCCGAAGATATTGAAGGTGACTATTATATCGATAAAGAAGGCAACACGGTCTATCCGGGCTACATTCCCCGTCCTACCGACCAGCGGTTTGCTCTCAATGTTTTTTTCCAGGACCATATTCCGTCGTTGCCGCAGTTGCGCGTGCACCTGAACTTAGTGTTCTCGAGTCCGCTGCCCTACGGAGCACCCAATGCCGCCAAGTATCTGCACACGCTACGTTCGACCTGGTATCGCAGGGTGGATTTGGGATTCTCGTATATGTTCTTGGATCAAAGCCGCGACAGGATGAAGCACAAGAGCAAGTTTATCCGTTCTATCAAGAATGCGGGTATCTTTATTGAGGTGTTTAATTTGTTGGATATCAAGAATGTATCTTCATTCTTCTGGGTGAGCGATATTTACAATACCTATTCCCCAGTGCCCAATTATCTGACTCCGCGACTACTCAACGTCAAATTGGCGGTTGAGTTCTAATTTTGAGGGAATGAAATTAAGCAGTACCTATTTCCAAAATGATGACGTCCTCTTTTTGGCGCGCGATTTGCTGGGCAAGTCGCTGTTTACCTGTATTGACGGCCAAATTAGCGGTGGCATCATCTCGGAGACGGAGGCTTATAAAGGTACCAACGACCGTGCGTCTCACGCTTTTGGCGGACGGCGTACCCAACGCAACGAGATGATGTACGCCGACGGAGGAGTCATCTATGTCTATTTGTGTTATGGGATGCATCATCTGCTCAATTTTGTCACCAACCGCGCCGACATCCCCGATGCCATACTGATTCGATCTATAGTGCCCACTCACGGCGAGGAACTGATGCTCCGTCGCAACGGTCGTGCGCAAAGCTCACCACAGATGACCATCGGTCCGGGTCGTGTATCTAAAGCACTGGGCATCACCGTGAACCACAACGGCGCCTCGCTCAACGGCCCTTTGGTATGGGTGGAAGACAGAGGCCTGCAAATTCCTGATTCACAAATAAAAATCACCCCCCGCATAGGTGTTGATTACGCAGGGGATGATGCCTTGTTGCCGTATAGGTTTAGTTTATAGATTTTAGTTGTTAGATGTTAGTTGTTAGAAGAGAGTGGTAAAAATATCTTCTGTTATTATTAATTGCTTAAAACTAGAAACTAACAACTAAAAACTTTTTTGAATTTTGTTCTTTGAATTCTGAATTTATTTTTAGTTCTCCGCTTTCAGTTTGTTTTCCGGTTCGTGTTTATATTTGAAAACCAGTGCAAACAGCACAGCTACGACAAATGCGTAGGCGGCGAAGATAAACCATGAGGTTTGCCAGCCATGCCATACATTCATCGCCAACGCCTCGCGTGCGCTGTCACTCAGGGTTGCCATACTGCCTTCGGCCACATTACGGAAATTGGAGAAGACAAACTTGTTGACTATCAGCTGTGCGCTCAGTGTGCCAATGGTGGCACCTATGCCGTTGGTCATCAGGAAGAACAAGCCTTGTGCTGAGGAGCGGATGTTGGGAGTTGTCTCTTTGTCAACAAACAGAGAACCGCTGATATTGAAGAAGTCGAATGCTACGCCGTACACAATGCAGGAGAGCACGAACAGCCATACGCCGGAACCGGGGTTGCCTAAGCCGAAAAAGCCGAAACGAAGCACCCATGCAAACATGGCAATGAGCATCACTTTCTTGATACCAAAACGTTTGAGGAAGAAGGGTATCAACAGAATACACAATGTTTCAGATATTTGTGAAATGGATATCAGAATGTTGGCGTGTTGAACACCAAAGGTATCGGCATATTCAGGAATGTGTTTGAAACTCGACAAGAAGGGATTGGCAAAGCCATTGGTGATTTGCAAGGAGACACCCAGAAGCATCGAAAAGATGAAAAATACAGCCATTTTGGGACTTTTAAACAATGCAAAAGCTTTTAAACCAAGAGCTTCTATTAAAGATTTGCTTTCGACAGCCTGGCTGGTGGGGCAGTGGGGCAGCGTGAATGAGTAGGCTGCCAATACTAAGCCTATGCCGCCACTGGTGACAAATTGTGCTGCTGAAGATTGGAAGCCCAACAGGTCAACAATCCACATGGTGGCGATAAAGCCGATGGTGCCGAAGACACGAATAGGCGGGAAGTCTTTTATCGTATCCAATCCGGCTTTGTCTAACGCATTGTAAGCAACTGAGTTAGAAAGCGCAAGTGTGGGCATATAGAAGGCTACACCGATAGTATATAGTGTGAAAAGCGGCCCGAACTGAACGGCATCGCCAGCAGAAAGACCGTAGATGCCGGCGGCAATCATGGCGGCGCCAGCCACGGCGTGACAAAGACCGAGCGTTTTTTGTGCCGGAATCCATTTGTCGGCCACAATGCCCATCAGGGCGGGCATGAAAATGGAAACAATGCCCTGGATAGAGTAGAAAATGCCGATATTTTTGCCCAATCCGTGCTGGAACAGATAGGTTCCCATGCAGGTCAGGTAAGCCCCCCAGATGGCGAACTGGAGGAAGTTCATGATGATAAGGCGGAACTTGATGTTCATACAATTAATAATTTACAATTTACAATGTATAATGTATAATTGATTAGTTTTTAATTATTTGCAGGCAGATAAAATGTCGTTTCGCATGCGGATGGCTTCGTTGCGCGAGCATTCGGCGAAGTTTTTCTCACCGCCTTCCACTTTGCGGTAGGCGAGCAGGATGGAGCGCGAAGCGTTAACTACGCCGCCGTTGCCGTTTTTGAGGTAGCAGGCAATGTCGGAGGCTTTGCCGCCTTGGGCGCCGTAGCCAGGGATGAGGAAGAAGGTGGAGTCGAGGGCCGCTCTCACCTCTGCTGCTTCCGACGAGTGGGTACAGCCCATCACACCGCCGATAGAAGAGAAGCCGCACTGGCCGAGGCACTCCTTGCCGAGCGTGTTCAGCTTTTCGCCCACTACATTATAGACATGGCACTCGCCCGTAGGAAGATACTCAATGTCTTTGGCGCCTTCGTTCGAGGTGCGGATGAGTACGAAGAGCCCCTTTTCGTGTTCTTTCACATACGGCAAGTACGGAGCGATGCTGTCCATGCCCATGTAGGGGTTGATGGTCATAAAGTCGCATTCGAAATCGCCGGTAAAGTGGGCTTTTGCATACATTTCGGCGGTCTTGGCAATGTCGCCGCGCTTCACGTCAGCAATGATGACCGCTCCGATAGAGCGCAGGTAGGCGAGGGTATTCTTATAGGCCAGCAAACCTTCCAAGCCATAGGCTTCGTAGTAGGCAATCTGCACTTTGTAGCAGGCAGCCACATCTATCGTTGCATCGATAAGTTGTTTGTTAAACTCGAACAATCCTTCGTGGATGGTAGGAAATTTGGCAGCGAAGTCGGCCGGCAGGTAGGTGTAGTCGGTATCCAAGCCGACGCATACATGTCCGTTGTCGGCCACTTTCTGAAATAGTTTGTCTATAATCATCTTTTTGAAATTTAAAGCACAAAAATAAGACATTTTTATCAACTTTCTTTTTCAGGCAAAAAAAGAAAGTTGCAAAGAAAAGTTGCCTTCGCCGCTGGCATTTTATTTTGCTAAAAAACGGGCACCATACGCTAAAAATCTGGACTTGCAGTTCGTCACTTCGCTCCTCACTGCTTCAAACAAGCAGATTTTTTTAACGCTTAACGCTGCCTCGTTTTTTGCAAGCCGCTTCGCGTCTTCCACGCAAAATACAATGAGGCGGCATTCTTGGTTCAGTTTGATCTTTTCTTTGGCAAGACAAAGAAAAAGAACATAAAAAATGTATTTTTGCATCTCTTAAAACAAAGAGCATGCATTTTCCTCTCTCTATCTTCGACAACGCCACGCCCGTGGATATCGCCAACGAAAGCGAGTTTGAGGCGTTTGCCCGCGACTACCGACAGATTGGCGCTGCCGGTGGCATTGTTATGAACGACCGCC
>JAEERB010000166.1 GCA_016285615.1 Bacteroidales bacterium | reverse complement strand
ATATCTCCAGGGCGTTGGCCGGCACCCATCGTTATATGGACCAAACCGGGTCAACGGTTTACGCATGGAAACACGAAGATAAGAATTGTGCGGTGGGCAGCGACCGGGGAGACATTAAAAAAACGAACACCTCCGGCTTTTCCGCTTTTCCTGCAGGCTATTGGAGTACTACGTTTCAAGGTTATCGCATAAGCGCTCGTTTCTGGACTTCAACACCCGAGGGTGATGATGCGTGGGTTAATACCATGTCGTATTCAGAAGAAATGCTGAGGTCTTATTTGGCTGACAAGGGAAATGCCAATTCTGTCCGCTGCGTGAAAGACAATTAGCTCATGCCGAATTATTTAACACATAGCCAAAACAATTGAAGAGACGTCATCTGATGGCGTCTCTTTAACAAATCAACAAATCAACAATTTTTTTATCTTTGCAAACATTATAAATACCTCATTAAGAATATAAAATTCTCGTATTATGAATCCTGCTTTTACTACCATCGACATCATCATTGTGGCCGCTTATCTGTTGATAATCGTTGCGTTAGGCCTCTGGGTGTCGCGAAAGAAGAATAACAAAGAAAAAACGGCTGAAGACTACTTCCTGGCCAGCAAATCGCTGCCGTGGTGGGCGATAGGGGCCTCGCTGATTGCCGCCAATATTTCGGCCGAGCAGTTTATCGGCATGTCAGGCTCTGGCTTCGCCGGCGGTTTTGCCATCGCCTCTTACGAGTTTATGGCAGCGCTGACCATCCTTATTGTGGCCAAGTTCTTCCTGCCAATCTTCATGAAACAAGGTATTTACACCATCCCCGAATTTGTTGAGAAGCGTTATTCCATGCAGCTAAAGACCATCTTGGCTGTCTTCTGGATCGCCCTCTTCATCTTCGTGAACCTTACTTCGGTGCTCTTCCTGGGCGGTAAAGCCATCGACACCATCGTCGGTACGGGCGACGGCTCACTGATAGTGCCCGCCATCATCGTCTTTGCCGTCATTGCAGCTTGCTACTCGCTCTACGGTGGCCTCTCGGCTGTGGCATGGACCGACGTACTGCAGGTGGTTCTGCTCGTCGTGGGCGGCATCATTACCACTATCGTGGCATTACACTATGTTAGTCCCGATGGCACCATCATGCAAGGTGTTAACCATGTGGCCGATGTGGCCAGCGACCGATTCGATTTGATTCTCTCCAAGGATAATCCTGAGTACCAGAATCTGCCTGGCATTATGATGCTTATCGGCGGATTGTGGGTGGCAAACCTCTACTATTGGGGCTTCAACCAGTACATTATCCAGCGTGCCTTCGCCGCTAAGTCGCTCCCCGAAGCACAAAAAGGTCTGGCCTTCGCCGCATTCCTCAAGCTTATCATCCCATTCATCGTTTGCGTGCCCGGCATTATCGCATACGTGATGTACACTGAAGGCAACTTCGGCGCTGTGGAGGCTCTGACCAAGGTTGGTGGTGCGCTCAATAGCGACAAGGCTTATCCTTGGCTCATCAGCACCTTTATTCCTAACGGATTGAAGGGCTTGGTATTAGCCGCTTTGGTGGCCGCCATCATCTCATCGTTAGCATCTATGCTCAACTCGGCATCCACCATCTTCACAATGGACATTTTCAAACCTTATATGGCTCCGAAAATGGAGGCAAAACGCAATAAACCAGTGAATTTGGTAACTGTAGGTCGTATTGCTGCCGCCGTGGCACTGATTGTGGCCTGCCTTATCGCGCCGCTGCTCAGCAATGTTGGACAAATGTTCCAATATATCCAGGAATACACTGGTCTCGTAAGTCCGGGCATCCTGGCCTTGTTCCTCTTAGGTCTCTTCTGGAAAAAGACCACCAACAAGGGCGCTATTGCTGGCGTGCTGGCCTCTATTCCCGTGGCGTTGGCACTCAAGTTCTTACCCATCGAGATGCCCTTCATCGACCAGATGTTCTACACCTGCATCATTACCATGGCCATCATCGTGCTGGTTAGCTTGGTTACTTGCAAGACCGATGACGACGAAAAAGCTATTCACCTCACTTCCGAACTCTTCAAGACCGACCGCACCTTCAACATCTGCGCCTACGCCGTATGTATCTTGCTGGTAGTTATTTATACAGTTTTCTGGTAGAATTTATAATTATGGTACGGGCGAATAATTATTCGCCCCTCCTTAACTTCTCGCTTCAACAGTTAAACAATTCAACCCCTCAACACTTCAACAAAATATGTCCGCAGATAAAAACATAGTTGCTATTGCTTACGATTTTGACGGTACGCTTGCGCCCGGCAACATGCAAGAGCACGATTTTATTCCTGATTTGAATATGGGTAATGCCGCCTTCTGGCAGGAAGCCAACGATGAAGCCCAGAAACACGACATGGACGAGGTGTTGGCTTATATGTATCTGATGCTCAAGAAGGCCAAGGAAAAGAATATTCCCATCAAGATGGAGACATTTGTCCAATATGGTCATGCCATCACTTTTTTCCAAGGAGTGGAGTCCTATTTTGAAAGAATTAATCGCTACGCTGAAGAGAAAAATCTGAAAGTGGAACACTACATCATCTCATCGGGTTTGCGCGAGTTTGTGAGCGGCACCTCCATCGCCAAATATTTCACCAACATCTTCGCATCGGGCTTCATGTACGACGAGAAAGGTGTTGCCCAGTGGCCTGCGCTGGCAGTAAATTACACTAACAAGACACAGTTTCTTTTCCGCATCAACAAAGGCATCCATAATTCATACGATAATACGCTGATTAACAAGATTATGCCAGAAGATGAAAAGGTGGTTCCTTTTTCCAATATCATCTATATTGGTGATGGGGAAACCGATGTGCCAGCTATGAAAATGGTTAAGCTTCAAGGCGGTACGACCGTTGCGGTTTATAATCCTGATATTCTGAAGGCTCGTCCTGGCAGGATGACCCCCCGAGAGCAGTGCCTCGACCTCATTTCGCACCGCCGTGCCGACTATATCGCCCCCGCCAACTATACCGAAGGCAGCGAACTGGACACGGTTATCAAAAAGGTCATCGACAAAATCGCCTCCGAACACGAACTGGCGAAAATCAAGCAGCAAATCCTGAATGGAAAATAAAAATTCAGAATTCAAAGAACAAAGAACAAATTCATCACTTCTCACTCTTCACTACTCACTTCAACATTTAAACAGTTAAACAACTAAACCCTTAACATAATGAACATTTCTCACATCGAACACATCGGCATTGCCGTTAAAAGTCTGGAGACAGCTATTCCTTATTACGAAAACGTTTTAGGCCTCAAGTGCTATTCTATCGAAGAGGTTGCCGACCAGAAAGTGAAGACCGCTTTTTTCAAAGTGGGACAGACCAAGATTGAACTTTTAGAGCCAACTGCAGAAGATAGTCCTGTGGCCGCTTTCATCGAGAAACGCGGTGAGGGCATCCATCACATTGCTTTCAAGGTGGATGACGTGGCTTGCTGTCTGCACGAAGCCGAAGAGAAAGGTGTTCGCCTGATCGACAAAGCACCCCGCAAAGGTGCCGAAGGACTTAAGATTGCCTTCTTGCATCCCAAGTCAACCTGCTCGGTGCTGACCGAACTGTGCACTGAATAAATCGACAATATGAGAGGTCTTGTAGTCAAATCTACGGGCAGTTGGTACGAGGTTCGCACCGATGATGGTACGATTGTGCCTTGCCGACTGCGTGGCCAGTTCCGCATCAAGGGCATCAAAAACACCAATCCTGTGGTGGTTGGCGATCATGTGACCTTCTTGATAGAACAGGATGGCAATGGCTACATTACTGATATTGAGCAACGTAAAAACTATATCGACCGCAAATCGACCAAGCTTTCCAAGATCAGCCATCTCATTGCTGCCAACATCGACATGGCCTTCCTGGTGGTTACCCTCAAGAATCCGCAGACATCGCTCGGCTTCATCGACAGGTTTCTGTTGACAGCCGAAGGTTTCCGCATTCCTGTGTGCCTCGTTTTCAATAAAATGGACCTCTATGCCCCCGATGAATTGGCCAGGGTGGATGAGATTGAAAATATTTATCGCAGTGTTGGTTACGCTACTTTACGCACTTCAACGGTTACAGGTGAGGGCATAAAGGAGATGTATGCTCTGATGAGTGGAAAAGTGTCGCTTTTCAGTGGCCATTCGGGCGTGGGCAAGTCGGCACTGGTCAACTGTATCGATCCTTCATTGCAAGTGAAAATAGGGGAGATATCAGGGGTGCATAAGAAAGGCAAGCACACCACCACTTTTGCACAGATGTATCCCTTGCAAAATGGCGGTTATATCATTGATACGCCTGGCTTGAAAGAGTTCGGCCTGATACAATATTCGAAAGAGGAAATTCGTGATTATTTCCCCGAAATTAGACAATACAACAACAGTTGCCGCTTCGACAACTGTCTGCACGTGCACGAGCCTGATTGTGCCGTCCTAAAAGCAGTCGAGGCGGGAAAAATTCCCGCCTCGCGCTATGCTAACTATCTTGCGCTCTTGCAAGATAAGGATATCCAAATTGAAGATTGGAAATTACGGTAAGATGTGTAACATCAGCTCGATGGTAGCTGTTGAGTTCTTGGGATCGTTGCAGATGATGTTAATCAACGCTCTCTGAACACCCTTACGGTTTCTCGAATCATAGGTGGCCGTCAATTTCACGGTTTCACCGGGTTCGATTTCCATCTTAGGAATAGCATAAGTTAAAGAGTTTGTGGTGGTTATCTGACGGAGGAGCAATGTGGTCTTACCATTGTTGGTCAAGTTGAACTCTTTGCGAGTCTTCACATTCTTGGGAACATCGGTAATTTTCACATTCTGGCTGTCGATAACCAGTACGGGAGCTGCTTCGAGTTGTTTCTTGGTGAGTTTTGAGAAGTCTTCAAGGATTTCCACATTGAAGAACAAGGTCTTTGTTGCATCCAATGAGTCGTTGGTTTTGAGTGCAATGTTGTCGCGCAGCGTACCGAAAGCGTTGCGTTTGGATGCGTCGTACTTGATAACGATGATACCTTCAGCACCCGCTTTCAGTTCGGGACCGAAGCTTCTGTATGTCTCAGTAATGTACTCGGGAAGTTTCTGGT
>JAEERB010000165.1 GCA_016285615.1 Bacteroidales bacterium | reverse complement strand
GATGACAGCACGGCCGAGGACATCGAAGGCGTCCTCAAGGAGTTGAGCGAGTACATCGAGCACGAGGTTTAAGGCCTCCCGTTCCGCAGGTGGGCGAGAAGATCGCCCACCGATCGGAACCGGCGCCAGACGCCCCCATCGATGGGGAACGCCCGGCTTTTCGACCCCCGCAGCATTTTCTTTCCAAGCTATTGTACGATTATTCTAGAATAATGTTTAACTTTGCCATGTCATTCCTGATGGGATGACAAGACATCGTGGCTATAATATGCTTCCCTTTTAATCGAAAACTTAGGAACTTATTGAATTACCGACAGGGTTGCATAGTCGTTTTCACCATTCTTTTTTATGGTGTAGACAACTATGCAACTTTTTATTTGGAATACTACTTAAGAAGAGTTTTGTTTATTTATTAATATATTTAATTTCAAACTATTATGAAGTACTTATTAGACATTGAGAAATTGATCACAGAGAATCCAAATGTCATCTTCCAGGTATCTGGAGCTGACTTGAAGGCTTTTGCAGATCAACTCTTAATTGGGGCAAAGGCCATTGCAATGCAAGAAGCTGAAGAATTAGCTACTAATGACAAGCTTCTGACAATAGATGAAGCTTCTGTGCTACTTTCGGTATCAAAAATGACACTCTACCGATGGGATCAAACAGGCATCCTCAAAAAAGTTGAGATCGGCGGGAAACGACGTTACCGCAAAAGCGACATTGAAAATTTAGTAGGCTGCAAGTTGTCATAGTCATCCTACTCGCTACTTACTTTTAACACACAAGCGCCTCGTGCGACCATTCCAGGGAGACGCTTGTGTTATTTTATAATTTAAATCCATTTCAATAGAAAACTATGTCATACGAGATATCATTATCAAAGAAAACCGACCGAGCCGGGCGTGCGGAATTATCCCTAAGACTGAGGTTGGGTAAGATTGACCAGCAATCGCGTACTGGCCTAAGGATATTTACTGGGCATACCCGAGAAGAGAGGTATATCAGCAGCAAAAATAGAACTGCTAAGCGCATTGTCATATTCGTTCCTAGATTGAGAAGCCCTGAAACCCGTCACACACAAGAAATAAAAAAACGTCTTGAAGAACTGATTGACTATGTCGATTTGCAGTTACAGGAATGCGACCCCAACGATGTTCCCAAAGGATGGCTCTCACAAACCTTGAAGTCTTTCAGAGATAAAAAGAAACAAGTGAAAGTCTTTCGGCAACCTTCTATCTTCATTTATTTTGACAAGTTCTTAGCGAACAAAACCGTTTCAGATGGTACTTTAAGGCATTATGCCGTTATCTTTCGGATATTAAAGCGGTTTGAGATGTACAAACAGATTCTTGATCCAAAATATCAGATAGGGTTCTCTGACATTGATGCCAAGTTCTTGCAAGAACTGGAGTATTACATAATAAACGAAAGCCAATTGATCAAGAAATGCCCATATATAATCAAGGCTGTCCCCGAAAGCCGCATACCATGCCAAAGGGGGAAGAATACAATCAGTGGATACTTCAAAAAGCTAAGGTCTTTTGTGCTTTGGGCAAAGGGTGAAGGACTGATAACGAGTGACCCATTTAGAAAGTTCAAAATAACAAGAGAAGTCTATGGAACGCCATACTACATCACACTCGAGAAACGTCATCAAATCGAGCAGGCAGACTTAAGCAGTCGTCCCAAACTGGCAATTCAACGCGACATCTTCGTGTTTCATTGTTGCCTTGGCTGCCGTGTCAGTGACTTAAGGCGTCTGACAGCAGCCAACGTCATCAATGGTGTTGTGCATTACATTGCTCGAAAGACGAAAACCGGAAACCCGAAGACAATAAAGATACCGTTAAACGAAACCGCGTTGGCAATAGTAGAAAAATATGCAGATCCAAACAGAAAATCCTTATTGCCATTCATCAGCGACCAGAAATATAATTACGCAATCAAGGAAATATTCAAACTAGCAGGAGTAACGCGGAATGTAGTTATCCGCAATTCGCTCACAGGAGAAGAAGAAGTTCGGCCGATCAATGAAATTGCGAGCAGTCACATAGCTCGCCGCACCTTTGTCGGTAATATTTTCAAGAAATTTAAAGACCAATCTCTTGTCAGCGAACTCAGTGGCCATGTGCCCAATAGTCAAGAATTCGCCCGATATCGCGAGATAGACATGGATCTCAAACGTGAGATGGTCTCTGCGATCGAATGATCATTGGATATAGGTGTCGTAGTTTGCAGCGGCTTGGGTGAGCTGCTTACGCATGTAAGAAACGGCCATTCGTGGCGACAGGATCGTTACGCCAGCGCCATAACTCATGAAGACGGAATACATTTCGAAGTTGATGACGACCTCGATCTGAAAGATGCAGCTGCCGTCATCGGGATTCTCGCTGATGAGCCGCTGCGAGGGGTGCAGCGGTTTTGTCTTGATGTAGTTACTCTGCTCGCGGTTCGCCCAAAACTTGACACGGCGCGGATGAGAACCTTTCAGGTTCTTGCTCACGCCGATAAGATCGTCAAAGAAATGCTCAGGGTCAAAGTCGGGATTCTGACGGAAAGGAACACCCTTGGCTGGTGTGACGCCCACGATGCGGTCCAACGCCAAGTTGAAGAGGCGCATGTCACCCTCGGTACAGCCGAACAGGAACCAGCGATTGCGGAACTCCTTGAGCAGATAAGGGTGCAGCACATATTCAACTGGGCCTCTTTGGTTGAACGACTGATAGATGACGTTCAACACACGATGATGGGCTATGTGGTCATAGAGCGGACTAAGCAACTTAAGTCCTCTCAGATCAGGTACACTGTCGTAGTGAACAATCGGGCTTCGCTCTTGGCGCGTGACCGATAGTTTGTCCTGGAGGCGGTTGATCACATCGGCCATTTCACCGAATTGGTCAAAGTCCTGCAGCTGTTGTAACATGTCAACAGCCTCTTGGAGCACGTCAACGTCGTTGCTGGACAAGGGCATTCCGGTGATTGTGTAATCTGGATCGCTATAGCGGTAATACTTGAGGTCATACACCTCGATGGGCGCATTATAGCCCAACTTGTCAGAGCGCATCATCTGGATGTCGCTCTGAACAGTTCTCACCGACACGCCCTTGGTCATACCCTCCATCTCCCGAAGAGCCATGGAGCATTCGTCCACCAGGTCCTCAAGAGTCCAACGGCGGAAACGATTCGACAGGCACCGGTCTATCGTTTTATAACGGATTAGCGCATTCTTGTTAGCAGGCATTGTATCTCAGTTTTGTTGTTTAATGTCAGTTCCCGATGCAAAAGTAGGCATTTTCTACGCAGCCTATTTGCGCATGTGTTAAAAATCGCACTTTTTTGTTGTTTTTTAAACGATTATTTTTTGCTACGCAGAAAGATTGCGTTGTCCAAAACATAACTTTGCATCGCGAAAGCAAAAGAGTTCTTTGAGTAGTTTAGAGAAAAAAGGTGGAGGTTGCCGTAGTGAGGAGTTACTTCGATTGCTAATCTGGAAAGGTGCAGGATTTAAGTTTCTGATTACCCCCATTGGATGATTCCAAAAGTCTCCTTGCGATAGTCGCATCCCACCTTCATAATAAAAAACAAAGTGAGTGCCGTAGGAGAGGAATACTTCGTAGTGGTTAGAACGTCGGACTCCGGGTCCGAAAGTCGCTGGTTCGATTCCAGTCACCAGTTTACTGGTGTAGTTCAGAATCCTCACCGCCTGTAGCCTCACTGCCTTATAAGCAAGTGCCGTAGATAAGACATACTTCGCTTGGTAAGCCATGGGTCGCTGGTTCGAGCCCAGCCGTGGATTCGTCCACGTAGCTCAGTTTGGTAGAGCAATGTCAGAGTCTTTTCGCCTGTTGCCTTGCTTTTTGGGAAAAACAAACGCAGAATGCCGTAGGAAGACGGATACTTCGCATGCCTCTTTGGGGGTCATTCATTGGCGAGACCCCGCCGTTGCCCGCCTGTCGCTTCTGCCACTTTATAATGGTTGCCGTAGTGAAGAGATACTTCATTAGCAATTAGAGCTCATTATCTAAAGCTCTTCACGCCTGTCGCACCGTTCTTTTATGAAAAAATAGTTGTTAATATTTAATGATGTAACGAAGATGAACTACAATTCGATGTTAAAGGACAAGAAGTCCGAGTTGAACTATGAAGGTGCCAAAGCCTATGCGATGGCTCCCGAGTTGGAACTGTACTCTGCCGTAGTGACTGCATCGCTCAGCGATTCTTTCTACGAGAAGCAGGACGAGCGGGTAAACCGCATCGCCAAGCTTATCGGGAAAGTATCCCCCGAGTTCGTTGCCCGTCTTGCGGTCTACACTCGCACCGAGATGCATCTTCGCAGCATCCCCCTGCTGTTGCTGGTTGAGCTAGCGAAGATTCACAACGGTGATGACCTTGTTGCCCGGGCCGTCGAGAAGACTGTGCTCCGTGCCGACGAGATCATGGAACTGCTGATGTGCTATCAGTGGCGCAACCCGTCAAATGATGAGCGCAAGAAACTAGCCAAGTTGTCGCGACAGATCCAGAACGGTCTGCAGCGTGCTTTCAACCGCTTCGATGAATACCAGTTCGCCAAGTATGACCGCGACAACCTCGAGGTGAAACTGCGTGACGCCTTGTTCCTGGTTCACCCCAAAGCCAAGGACGAGCAGCAACAGTTCATCTTCGACAAGATTGTGAACCGCCAGCTGGAGATTCCCTATACCTGGGAAACTGAGCTTTCGGCTCTCGGTCAGCAGAAGTTCGAGAGCGATGAAGCCAGGGCGATGGCTTTTGCCATGAAGTGGCAGGAACTCATCGAGAGCGGCAAATTGGGCTACATGGCCCTGATGCGCAACCTGCGCAATATCCTCCAAAGCGATGTGCCTGTCAATGCAGTGCAACGAGTATGCAACCGCTTGAGCGATGCCGGCCAAGTAGCAAAATCAAAGCAATTGCCTTTCCGCTATCTGTCGGCCTACCGTGAAATTGAGAAGGTGAATTCCGCTAACACTGCTATGATGATGAACGCCCTTGAGGCTGCCGTGAAGTGCTCAGCGAGCAACATTGAGGGCTTTGACGACAGCACCCGGGTATTGTTGGCCTCTGATGTCAGCGGCTCG
>JAEERB010000164.1 GCA_016285615.1 Bacteroidales bacterium | reverse complement strand
GGCGACATGGGCTTTGGTAAGATTGTCGGGACCACCTTCCTTGAACTGGACGGGAAATACGTTGAAGAACTCTCGGTCGCAGAACAAGCAATTGCCAACACACGACACGTCTTCCGCCCTAAGAAGCTGGTCGTTTTGGAAATAGAAATGGGTCACGCATTCCACTTCGGGAAGTTTGTCGCCAATGATTTCCTTCATGCCGTAAGCATTGGTCATATTATCGCTACCCACGGCGTAAATCCGCTCGCAGTCAGGGTTCTCGTGCGGCACGGCATATTGCTGCATCACGTAGCAGAAGCTGATGATGACGAACGCGAGAGACACGCTCAGCCCCACCGCCTCGATGGCGGTGTAGAGTTTGTTTCTGCTTAGGAATTTGAGGTAACTCTTCATATCAAACCATAATAAAACCTGATATGGACAGACAGCAATCGTGCCAAACTCATAAACCTATGATATACAACAGATTAGTAATACAAGCAACACGCACAATGTAAAGATCTTTTACAGTGGTGTAAGAGTTCTTTACAGATGGTCTGCGCGGGTTGTTATGGATTTGTAGCCAACTCAATCAACAAACAGATCGTCCAGCGTAACCTGATATTGGACAGAGACGGAATATTCGTTATGAAAGAGACCGAATGGAGTGATCCAAGTGGGAAGAATACCGTTTCGGGTCTTGGTCTCCCGGACGAATGCCGCCGTACGGTTACGGACTTTCAGGTCCTCATTGGAAGTGATGGTGTATTCTGATTGGGTGTATTTGATTTCGCAGAGGTTAACAAGACGATCGGCACGTTCGATAATCATATCCACTTGGGCACGTGGAGCTGTGGAACTTCGCCATGAGTAATATTCAACGGCAATCTTGTCAAGGCCAAGAGCATGTCGTACCTGCCTAATATGAACCATGCACACATGCTCGAAGGCTAATCCTTGCCAACTGTTGAGAACTGGGGTGTTGAGACGCTGCTCCCAATAATCTTCAGTAGTTAGCTTTTTGGAGAAG
Organism: Bacteroidales bacterium; assembly: GCA_016285615.1. The sequence goes on along the minus strand of JAEERB010000164.1, from coordinate 4,094 downwards.
GTGAGATGGAAAAGTGTAAAAAGGTCAACCAGCTGGTAATAGGCCTCGTTGGTCTTTAGCCTGCCTCCAATTTTGGTCACATATCGGCGGATGATGTCGCAATATTCCAGATTTTCAAGCTGTTTACTCAGCGTCCCGCTGGATGATATTTTCAGTTTTTCTGCAATTTCTCCTCTCGTGAGTCCCTGCTTGTTCTTGCCTAATATCTCAACAATGCGAATGTAAGACTCTGGCGACTTGAACAGAGAGGCGTAAAGACGTTGATACTCCTGTCCAAGTTCAGAATTTTTATGGAAATAGAGTCTGTCGATGTTTTGGGCAAGGCTCTCTTGAGGGTTGAGCAAACTGAGGTAATAGGGCACGCCCCCAAGCATCATGTAAGTCTCGACAATCATCTGCCGTGGCCAGTGGATTTTTTTAGTCTGCAGATAGGATTCGGTTTCTGCTAACGTAAACTGTCTCAAATAAATAGTGTGTGTGGTTCGGTCATGGAGCCCTCCGTGGTCATTGACTATGTTTTCAATCATCCAAGAGGTGGCGGAACCGCAAACAATAAGTATGACATCTTTACGTAATGCGGCCCAAGTGTTCCAAAAATGTCCTAAAGCACGGACAAAGCCGGACTTGGGCGTATCAAAGCAAGGGAGCTCGTCAATATAGATAACCTGACGACCTTTGTGCGGCTGTCTCTCTAAAACAGATTTGAGTCCCTCAAATGCTTCGAGCCAAGTTTTGGGCTGAGGTCCCGTATAACCAACAGCAATCAAGGCACTCGTAAAGGCAAAGAGTTCCTCTTCGCGGGTGCCTTCTATGATACCAGTGGCTGAGAAGGCGAACTTATTGTCGAAAAATTGTTGTATCAGATATGTCTTACCCACGCGCCGACGACCATAAACGGCCACAAATTCAGCTTCCCCAGAATCCTTAATAGCTTGTAACAACCTGATTTCCTGTCTTCTACTGATAAAATTTTTATCCATGACAATACCGTTTTATGACAGGCGCAAAGATACAATTTTATTCAGATAGTTCGCCAAAACAAATAAAAATGATTAAAAATGGCGAAATATAGGGTTTATAAATCGCCATTTTTACAATTTATGATTTGTTTTGGCGATGGATCTACCCTCTATAGATACGCAAAATTTTGCCTCTCTACACCTCTTTATTCCTTTTTCAGGGCCTCCGCAGGGTTCGTCCTCGCGGCACGGAGCGTTTGCCACAACACCGAGAGGAAGGCCAGCAGCATGGTGACCACAACCGCCACGACAATGATCCAGCCGTAATGCTCAATGCGGTAGGCGAAACGTTCCAGGTATTTGCCGCTAAGCCAGATAGCAATTGGAACTCCGATGATAGCCGCGATTCCGACGAGCATCATGTAGCCTTTCACCGTTCGCCGCAACTCGCGCCGCACGTCGCTGCCGAAGACCTTGCGCACCGCGATGCTCTTGGTGTTTTGCCCGCTGTAGTAAGTGCTCATGGCGATGAGGCCGAGCAGGGAGATCAGCACGGAAAGAACCATGAACAGTTCCAACAGACGCATTGCGGTTTTGACGGGCTGGAGCAGAAGGCGGTTGAGGTCTTGCGTGTAACCATTCTGCGCTGGAGCAACGTAGATACCGTTCCGCGCTTTGGAAAACTCCGTGTAAGCTTTCAAGATGGCTTTCTCGGTCTCCTTGTAATCGCCTGACACATCAATCATTATGCCGTTTCCCCACTCCAAATCCTCATCCTTTGCGATGATAACCGCCGAATATTGGTTGAGGTCGGAAGACGAAGCCGGGCGCGTCGGGATATCCTCGTAAACGCCGCCAATCACTTCTGGATTTGATCCGTTGATGTGCAAATGTTTGGCGTAATTCACGGACATGGTATCACTGACAGCCAGTTTCTCGGCCAGTGCTCTCGACATCCATACCGAGTTGCAAAGCGGCTGATTGTATTCTTCAACAACTTGTAAACCAAGCATTTTGAAATACGTTTCATCACAAAGGACAATTTGCATCTCCACAGACTCTCCTTCGGGTGTGATGACGTTGGTGCCCATATTCAGCTGCCCGGCGAAACCGCGCCCGTAGCCCACCGCTTTCACATTGGGAATTTTCACCAAACGGTCGATGAGCGGTGCCACATCACCGTAGTCTTTCGCCCAAAACTGCAAGTTGTAGAGTCCCTCGGAACGCATGTTCATGGGGCGGTTCACCATGTGCCGCATCTGCACCTCCATAAGCAACGACGTGGCAATCAAGACGATAGTGACAACGTTCTGAAACACGATGAAGACCTTGCTAAACAACATTTTGCTGCGCAGCCGGTAGGTGCCGCGCACGATGTCGATGGGCGCGAATCGCGAGGCCACAGCGGCAGGGGCAAGTCCCGCCAACACGCCCAATAGCACGACAGCCACAAAAGATGCCGCCACGGTGCCCGCCGACCATTCCAATCGGATTGGAACAAACCCGTCAGTTGGTCCGTCAATACCCAATTCGCCAGCTGAAACGCTTTTCAGCAAACCGTTCATCATCGGAAGTAAAGCGTAAGCCAACAAGAATGCCAACACAAAACAGACCGCTGCAAACAACACGGATTCAAGGATATACTTTAGCACAATCTGGCCTTGCGTGGCACCGTTAAGCCGCCGCGTGGCCATCTCCTTGGCACGTTTTCCCGAAAGGGCCATATTGAGGTTGATGTAGTTGAACACCGCAGAAAGCAACAGAAGCAAGACCACCACCGCCAATATCTGCAGCATGGATTTGTTACCCCGCTTAAACACCCACTGGTTTCCCAAGAAAAAGACTTCCGGCAGGGAATAAATCGGCATGGCGTTCACGAAACCGTTATGATAATGTGGTAGTCCTACTTCCTCAACCTTCTTTGCAAGTTGCTCACGGTCAACACCTTCACATACTTTTATCAAGGTGACGTAGGCTCCGATGGAAGAGAAAGGCGCCTGGTTGTACCATTCGGTAAATGTTGGATTTAGCAACACATCGGTGTAAGGAATCATGGAATTTGGGGAATCCTTGAAGATACCGCAAATCACCCTTTCGATTTTCTCATCATACTGGCAGTATGTGATTGTAATCGATTTGCCAATGGCATTGCCGTTGAATAGACGTTTGGCGAGCGATTCGGAGATAAGGCAGTTCCCTTTTCGGCGGAACGCGTCCATGCTGCCGTCTATGAGGGTGAGACTAGGAAAAAGTTCGAAGATTTCGGGATCGGCTTCGTTGACGAGGGCACTAACCGGCTCGTCATTGACGAAGACGAAGCCGTCGGCATCGGGCATAGAGATGCGGGCAACGGCCTCAACTTCAGGCAGTTCGGTCTCGAATACGGACTTGTCCCACCAGGAGAGTGAAAGGTACTCCTGGTTTCCCACGGCATAGACGCGGTCACCATACGGATTGCTGTGCGCCACGGCGTACTGCTGCCACACGTAGTTGCCGATCAGGATGACGAACGCGAGACTCACGACCAACCCCACCGCCTCCACGGCGGTGTAGAGTTTGTTGCGACTGAGGAATTTAAGGTAGCTCTTCATATTTTTTTGTTTTAAGCCCCACACTGCGCTTCGCTTGTATGGGGTTATTAGCGCTTCGCGCGTCTTGCCTCTCCGAGGCTGCTTAAGGATTTATTTTTTTTATAAACATCCATACATCGTTCTTCATCATTCTCATACATCATTTTCCGTGCCAAAAACATAAACCATTGGTTGTCAATTCTCTAAATATCTAACAGAAGGGCCGCTGTAAAGATTTCTTACAGCAGGTGTAAGGTTTCTTTACAGGTATCATCATTTTTTCAAAGGTCATCATTGAAACTTTCATAATGGTAAAAATACTATTTTTGGGACTTGCCATCGCCCCTTTGCAAAACAAGTTCCTTGGCGCAATCCCATAAAGAAACAGAGATTACGCCAGAATTCTACCACAAGGTTGGCGCAATCTCATATTTACGAAAACCAAAGCGTTGTCCATAACCAACAGTTTATACACAAAAATGTTGCCTATAGACAACACTTTTGTGTATTTTCGAATTCTATTCTAAAAAAGCATATACTATCCCCATCGTTCATAATTCATAAT
>JAEERB010000018.1 GCA_016285615.1 Bacteroidales bacterium | reverse complement strand
GATTTTTTACATGACAAAAATAATGCGGTGCCTGAGCTTGTCGAAGGCACCGCATCTTATTTTGCACTTTTTCAATTTTCAATAGCTGTACCCGAACCGCTTCATCTGCGTGTCGCTGCTGCGCCAATCTTTGAGCACCTTAACCGAAAGGTCAAGATAGACATGCTTATCGAGGAACTCCTCGATGGCAGCGCGAGATTCCATGCCCAAACGCTTAATGGCACTGCCTTTGCTGCCTATGATAATCGGCTTTTGCGTTTCGCGTTCCACATATAGCGTGGCCCCGATACGGGTAATGTCTTCCTCTTCGTGAAAACTGTCCACCGAAACCTCTACGCTGTAGGGAATCTCTTTTTTGTAAAGCAGTAAAATCTTCTCGCGGATGATTTCGGAGATGAAGAAACGCAATGGCCGGTCGGTCAGTTCGTCTTTGGGAAAGTAGGGTGGTGATGCGGGTAACTTGCTGACAATAAGTTGTTCCAGCTCGGCGATGCGCAGATGCTCTTTGGCAGAAATTTCAATGCACTCGGCTTGGGGTAGCAATGCTTGCCAGTGGGCGCGTGTGGCTTGTATGGCATCTGCAGTTGCTTTGTCTATTTTATTGATGACCAATATGATAGGAATAGTCATCTTGGACAGCTTTTCAATAATCTGTTCGTCGTAGCGCGTTTCGCCGCATTCAATCAGATAGAGCACCACATCGGCATCTTTCAGCGACTCATTCACGAACTTCATCATCATCTCCTGCATCTTGTAAGCAGGCGTGAGGATACCCGGCAGGTCGGAATAGACAATCTGGTAATTATCGCCGTTGACAATGCCCTTGATGCGGTGGCGCGTGGTCTGCGCTTTGGCGGTGATAATCGACAGCCGTTCGCCTACCAACTGGTTCATCAGGGTGCTTTTGCCCACATTGGGGTTGCCGATGATGTTGACAAATCCGGCTTTGTGAAGTTGCTCGTCCATAAGATTATATTATTCGGAAACTTCTTCCGTTTTCTTTTTTTCGGGGAAAAGAATTGAGGCCACAATGCAAACAACAAGTATGGCGACAATGACAATCAACGAAACACCTGTGCTGATTTCAATGCCTACCCAAGGCAATAGCATTTTAGCACCGATAAAGGTGAGCAGCACGGCCAATCCAACTTTGATGAAGCGGAACTTGTCGATGACACTTTCCAGCATGAAGAAAAGCGACCGCAGTCCGAGGATGGCAAAGATGTTGGAATAGAATACAATATAGGGGTCTTGGGTAACCGAGAAGATAGCGGGAATGGAGTCGAAAGCGAAGATAACATCCGAGAACTCGATGATGACAAGCACCACAAACAGAGGTGTGAGGAGCCAGCGTCCGTCAATCTTGGCGAAGAAGTCGTGTCCGTGGAATTGGCTGGTGGACAAGTGACGTTTTGACAAGAATTTGACAACGGGATGGTGTTCCACATCAATTTTTTCGGGCTTCTTCTTAAACCATTCAACAAACATCTTGATACCTGTATAGAGAAGGAATAAACCGAAAATCAGCAATATCCAGTGGAACTTCTGTATCAAGGCGGCGGCTGCAAAGATGAAGATAAAACGGAGGACAATAGCACCTAAGATGCCGTAGAACAATACGCGATGGTAGTATTTCCTATCGACACTGAAACCGATGAAAATCATCAGCATGACGAAGATGTTGTCAAGGGAGAGGGATTTTTCTATCAGATAACCAGTAAGATACTCCATCGACATGGCGTGGCGGTACATCTTGATGCCTTCCTCGAAAGTCTTGCCGTCGAAGTTGAGTCCGTGGCCATGCTTGATATTCAGTGTTTGCAGTTGGTCAAGTGTTTCCACACCGTGAACCCATTCTGCATGCAGGAGTAGAAGTACGTAGAATATCAAGGCAATGCCGATGTAGATGCCAGTCCACAGAGCGGCTTCCTTAAAGGTTACCTCACGGTCTTTCTTGTGAACTACGCCCAAATCCAAGGCGAGCAAGAAGCCTGTGAAGAGGAAGAAAAGTAGTAAAAACAGATTCTCATTCATATATTCCAACAGATAAAATCCTGAATTGAAGATGTCGTGCCGACAAAGAATGGGCAAAGATATGAATTTTTTTGTTAGGAGATGGTAGCGGATAAGGGCTAAAATGCTAATTTTGCCAATCTATTTTATAATGATATGGATAGGACAGCAGATGTGGCGCAACGCATATTGTATGAGGATAATCATTTGATTATCGTCAATAAGCGTGCTGGCGAGATTGTGCAAGGCGATAAGACGGGCGATGAGCCGTTGTTAGAGGCTGTGCGTGAGTACATTAAAGTGAAGTATCACAAGCCTGGCAATGTCTTCTGTGGCCTGGTGCATCGCATCGATCGGCCTGTGAGTGGCGCTGTGATTTTTGCCAAGACCTCGAAGGCGCTGTCGCGGATGACTGTGGCTGTGAAAGAACGGAACTTCACCAAAATCTATTGGGCCATCGTGGAGAAAGCGCCCGAAATAGAGTCTCAGCAGTTGGTCAATTATCTGAAAAAGAACGAGAAACAGAACAAGTCGTATGTGGTGAGCGAAGGCACGCCCGATGCTCGCCGCGCCGAGTTATCCTACCGCGTGCTTAACCACTCGGAGCACTACACCTTGCTGGAAGTGGAGCTCTTCACGGGCCGCCACCATCAGATACGGGTGCAGTTAGCCGCCAATGGCACGGTCATTAAAGGCGATCTGAAATACGGAGCCAAGCGTTCCAATCCCGATGGCAGCATTTCGTTGCATGCCCGCAAAATAGAGTTTACACATCCCGTCACGGGCAACGTCGTTTCGGTTGTTGCGCCCGTGCCCGAAGACCGCTTGTGGCAAGAAATTACTCGGTAACTTTGCTTTCCAGCACCAAATCCTGATTTTCCTTCTCTTTTTGTTCCTGTTGTGCTACATAGATGCTGACATTCAGGTCGAAGCCGATGAGGATAACGGCGGAACTCCAATACAGCCACAGCAGAATGACAAACAAGGCACCAATGGATCCGTAGATGAGGTTGTAAGCCGAGAAATTGGAAAAATAGAAGTTCAGGGCATACAATAGGATGATGAGGGCGATGGTGGCGAAGGTGGAACCAGCCGAGAAGAATCGGAAGTATTTCTTGTCGGCGGGCGCAATGTAAAAGAGAGTTGACAGGAAAAGATAGACAATGATGGCCGTCAACAGCCATTTGCACACCGCAACAGAGAATAGCAGAAACGTCGGTGAGTTGAAAAAGAGCTTGTTGATATTGTGGATGATATAGAGGTTGCCGATGAAAACACCCAACGCAAGGATGATGCCGATGCCGAAGACGATGACCAACGACAGGCTGACTGCCAACTGCTTGATGAGTTTTTGTCTTTTTATATTGAAATAAGTGATATTGAGCGTGTTAATGATGGCGTTCATACTTAACAGCGTTAGGTAGATGCCCATGAAGATGGAGAAATAGAGCAGGGGGCCGTTGTTGACCATGATAACGCCTGTAATGGTTTTCTCGACGGCGGGCCATGCCATGTCGGGCACAATCGATTCGATGAATGTTAACAGACTCACTTTCAGGTCTTCACCCAAGAAGGAGATGACCGAAAATAGCGCCAGCAACATGGGTATCAGCGCTACGAAGATGCGGTAGGTCATGGCGGCGGCGCGCTGGAAAAGGATGCCCTTGACCATCGACTCAAAGAAGAACTTCATGACAGTCCACAATGGAATGCCCTGAAACCCTGGTATTACCAGCGTTCGGCAAAAATTGAGGAACTTCTCCACCGCAGGATTGGTGGCCACTTTGTCCTTGATTTCCGTCCATCGTTGCTTGAAGGGCTTCTCTGTCATCTTATTTTTTGGCTTTTAAACTTAAATCCAAGCTTTTGATTTGGTGGGTCAGTGCTCCGACCGAAATGAAGTCCACTCCCGTTTCGGCATAGCTCCGTAGGTTCTCAAGTGTGATGTTGCCCGACGCTTCGGTCTCATATTGTCCGTTCACTATCGGCAATGCCTCGCGAATCATGTCAGGGGTGAAGTTGTCGAACATAATGCGCTGTACGCCACCATGTTTCACCACGCGTCGCACATCGTCCACCGAGCGAGTTTCGATTTCAATCTTTAGGTTTAGGTGGTTGTCGGCAAGATACTGGCGTGTCACATCAATGGCCTTTTCGATGCCGCCGGCAAAGTCTATGTGGTTGTCTTTGAGCATGATCATGTCAAACAGACCGAAGCGGTGATTCTCGCCGCCACCGATTTTGACGGCTTGCTTTTCGAAGATGCGCATGTTGGGTGTGGTTTTGCGTGTGTCGAGCAGGCGTGTCTTCGTCCCTTTAATGCACTCAACATATTGGTGGGTGGTGGTGGCAATGCCGCTCATACGCTGCATGAAGTTGAGTAGCGTGCGCTCGGCGGTCAGCATGCTGCGTGCAGGCCCTTCCAGTGTGAAAACGATGTCGCCGCGATGTACGGTGTCGCCATCTTTCTTGAAGGTCGTCATGTGAATGGACGGATCGACCTGTCGCACCACTTCTTTGGCTACGTCAATGCCGGCAATGATGCCGCTGTCGGCCTTCACTTTCAGCTCCATCACGCCTTGTTCACTATAAGGAATGCAGGCCAACGACGAGTGGTCGCCGTTGCCGATATCTTCTTCTAAAGCTCTCTTGATAATCTCTTCTTTGCTCATAATCAATAGATTATTCTTCTGGTTCAATCTTGTTTTCCGTGGCGACAAAGCGAATGATTTCCACATCGTTGCTGTACAGTCGCATCGTGTCGCCTTGTATGTTGTAACTGAGTTTCTCCGAGCGCAGAGTCTTCGATAAAAGTCGCTCCGTTTCCATATATTGGCAAAGTCGCTTGGTGGCACCTGTATAGGTGAGTTCCAGCTTGTGTTTCTTTTCCTTTACATAAAAGCTTCCGAAAAACTTATTGCATCCAAAATTGCCATGGTATTTGCCGAGCGTGTCGAAAACGATGAACGGCTGGACCGGTGTTTTGGCATCCAGTGGCGTGCCGTTAATGTGGCTTACCTCCCAGCGTGTTTCTATCAGGGGCTTGTTCTGGGCTTCCAACGCCGCCTTTTTAGAGGTTTGACAGGCCACGAGTAAGGGAAGCAGTGTCAGGAGAAATAGGAATCTTCGTGTCATGATTCTTGCGGTGTATAATATTGATTGTTAATTTGTTCGATGTAATCCAAAATCTCTTCTTTACCTTGTGCAGTGAGGGCGGAAGAGACAAAGTGGGGCGGCAGCTCCTCCCACGTTTCTAACAGGGTTTTGCAGAATAAATTCACATTCTGTTGGGCCTTTACAGGGCCTATCTTGTCGGATTTGGTGAAGATGAAGGAGAAGGGAATGCCCAACTCGCCCAAGTGGTTGATGAAGTTGATGTCGATGCGCTGCGGTTCTAAGCGGATGTCGATGAGGACGAACACCAGTTGCAGGTTCTCTCTGTGAATGAGGTAGTTGTCGATGTATTTTGCCCATTGCTCACGCATATTCTTCGATACCGATGCAAAACCATAGCCAGGCAAATCCACCAAATACCAGTTGTCGTTGACAAGAAAGTGGTTGATAGTCTGTGTTTTGCCAGGTTTGGATGAGGTCTTGGCGAGCGACTTGTTGTTGGCCAGCATGTTTACCAAGGAAGATTTTCCCACATTGGAACGGCCGATAAAGGCATATTCCGGCTTGGTGGCAGCAGGACACTTGCGCCAGTCGGTGACACTTTGTAGGAATTGTATCTTTTTGATAATCATTATTTTCTATTTGTATTTTTGTAAATGTCTTGCAACTTTCTGTTCGTAAATATCGGCAATTTTGACCAGAATAGCGATCTCTTCTACCGGTCCGAATTCGGGATTGGCGGCGGCTCCAAAGCATTGCAGTGAGGACGAGAGCGACATGTAAGCCTTGATGAGCGGCGGAATGCTGACTTTCAGGTCGCGGATATTCTTGTTCAACGCCTTGAAATCTTCAGCGTAGGTGGCATTCTTGAAGATGGACTTGAAGGCCTTGGTGTCTAGTTCGACAGGGTGGAAGGGATGCACCAGGGTGAGGTCGCCTTTGAAATGCTTGTTGAGAAAGTTGAGTATCATGTTGCGTGCCAGACGGTTGTAACTGTTGTACATGGTCATTTTGCCGAAATAGTACTTCAGGTCTGGGTACTCAACCGTAAGTGTGGCAAGTCCGTCCCACACATTGTCCAATGCGTAGAATCCCAATCGGCGGCCTGCCGAGGCCTGGTACTTGGTCTGCACGAAACTGCGTCCCAACTCGATAGTGTCTTGCCAGATAGTTTTGATGAAAGTGTCTGAGTAGCAGAATAGTTTGGAGGATGGCGTGTGCGGGTAGCCATTCTCATCCAGCGGCACATCGCGACCCAAAATGTAGCGGTAGGCGCTCAAAATCTCCTGCTCCGATTCATTCCATACAATCATCTGTTTGAAAGGCACTTCGGCCGTGTCGTAACAGTCAATGTCCACTTCGTTGCCTGTGCCGCCTCCCGCATCGCGGAACGTCTGCTCGCGCAACCGACCGATTTCCAGCATGGTGTTGGGCGCATTATGCGCATCGATGACATACACAAAGTTATTGCCAGCCTGTGTTTTCCGCAGCAGCTTGTCGGGGGTGAGCTCCGACTTAATCAACTCTCTATCGATGGGCGCAATGATTTCTTTCATGTATGGTTATGGTTACGCTTGTTTAAGGGAATAGACTTGTTCTTTGAGCCAGCTTGCCCATTCTGCATCCGTATGGCTCTGGTCGAATGTGGAGTAGGGGATGGGGGCTCCAAAAGTGATGGTGAATTGTTGTCCGCGCTGGCGGAACATTTCGTCAGGTAGGAAGACAAACTCAAGGTTTACCTTGATACCCAGCTTCTTGCGTAGGTTGGCGAGATTGTAGAAACGGTTCGAGTTGCGACCGTCAAAGTGCACGGGTATGATGTCGCGCTGGAATTGGCGGGCTTTGGTGATCACCGTCTTCTTCCAGTCCAAATCGCGGATAACGCCATTTTGCTTACGCGAGCATAAGCCTGCCGGAAAATAGAGGATGAGCTCATCGGAGGCGAAAACGTCCTCCAGCTGCTTCATGCTCTCCAGACTGTTGCGGCCGTGCTTGTTGATGGGCATAAACACCTCGTGCATCTGCTTTACTTGCATCAGCAGGTCGTTCACAGGGCATTTGATGTCGCTGCGATATTTGCCTAAGGTGCTGATCATTGCCATGCCGTCCAGACCGCCCAACGGATGGTTGGAGGCAACAATGTAACGGCCTGTGCGCGGTATGTTCTCCTCGCCACGAATGTCCAGCCCCACTTGGAAATACTCGACAATGTGGTGGGCAAAGTCGATGGAACTGTCGTCGAAATTATCGTCAACCAGTTGGTTCATCTCATCCTGATGAATCAACCGCTCAATGGCACGGATGGCGAACTTGGGCATCCAGCGGTATAAATTGGGATTTTTTGACCGCAGCGCCTCGCTGACATCCAGCAGTTTATGACTCACTTTCTCCGACATGCGTTTCTTGAGTAACAATTTTTTACAATGTGGCAAAAATACAAATAAATGGCTTGTTTTTTAACTTTTATTCACACTTTTACGCTAAAAAATCAAAGCATATATTTTTTCTGCTTCTATGGGAGAAAAATTGCATTTTTGCAAACTCTCTTTCAATGAAAACCATGATGAGCTCCACCATCTTTCTCCAACCATACGATTCTCCTTGCGGCCCGCTGTTGCTGGGCTCGTACGGCGATAGGCTTTGCCTGTGTGACTGGGCGACAGAACGCCCTCGGCCGTTGGTGGATCATCGACTGCAACGTTTCTTGAAAGTTCCCTGTCGGCAAGGCAGTACTGATGTGATAGAGATGGCTCGGCAGCAACTGGACGGCTATTTCCGCCAGGAGCGCCACCCCTTTGATGTTCCCCTACTGTTTGTTGGCACCGATTTTCAGAAGGCGGTGTGGCAGGCACTGCTCACCATCCCATACGGGACCACTGTTTCGTATGCCGCGCTGGCTGAGCAAATCGGCAGTCCGCAGTCGGTGCGTGCCGTGGCCAACGCCAATGGAGCTAACGCCATCAGCATTTTTGTTCCTTGCCATCGCGTTATTGGCAGCGACGGCTCGCTCACAGGCTATGCTGGCGGATTGGAAGCCAAAAGGTTTTTGTTGGCGTTGGAGAAGTGATATCCGATGCTTGTCGTGGTGGATAATTTTGTACCTTTGCAGTAGTTATGAAACAGCGCACCTACATCGCCATTGACCTCAAGTCGTTTTACGCCTCCGTTGAGTGCGTGGAGCGTGGAGTGGACCCGTTGGCTGTCAACTTGGTGGTGGCAGATGAGAGTCGCACCGAGAAGACCATTTGCCTCGCGGTGTCGCCGTCGCTGAAAGCCTACGGTATTGGTGGCCGCGCGCGCCTTTTTGAGGTGGTGCAGCGTGTGCGGGAGGTGAACAATGCCCGTCGCAAGCAAATCCCCCAAGGCCGTTTCACAGGGAAATCCTATTTGGATAAGGAACTGAAAGCCCACCCCGATTGGGAGGTCGATTATCTCGTCGCCCCGCCGCGGATGGCTCATTACATCAACTATAGCGCCAAAATCTACCAGATTTATCTGAAATATATTGCACCGGAAGATATCTATGCCTATTCTATTGACGAGGTTTTTATCGATGCCACCAACTATCTTCCCACTTATAAAATCACTGCCCACGAGTTGACATTGAGGATGATTCGGGATGTCTTGAAAGAGACGGGCATTACGGCCACGGCTGGCATTGGAACGAACATGTATCTCTGCAAAGTGGCTATGGATATTGTGGCAAAACATATCCCCGCCGACAAGGATGGTGTGCGCATTGCCGAACTGGACGAGATGACCTATCGCCAGCAGCTCTGGAATCATAAGCCGCTGACGAGTTTCTGGCGCGTGGGACGAGGCATCGCGAGACGCCTCGAGTCGTGCGGCATCGACACGATGGGCAAAATAGCACGCTGCTCGCTGGAAAATGAGGAGTTGCTCTATAAACTCTTCGGTGTCAACGCCGAGCTGCTCATCGACCATGCGTGGGGGTGGGAGCCCTGTACGATGGAGGCGGTAAAAGCTTATAAACCAGAGACCAACTGCCTGAGTAATGGCCAGGTGCTGACCTGCGGCTACGAGTTTAAGCAGGCGCGGGTGGTGGCTCGGGAGATGGCTGATGGAATGGCACTGAAGATGGTGGCACACCAGTTAGTGGCCGATCAGTTGGTGCTGACGGTGGTCTATGATGCTGAAAATCTGACGAATCCGAAATACAAATCGAAGGTTAAAGGTGAGATTGCCACCGACTATTATGGACGCCCAGTTCCGAAGCCGGCGCATGGCACCCGCAACTTGAAAGCCCCCACCTCGTCATCCAAAAGGATGGTGGATGCTATTACTGACCTGTTCAATCAGATTGTCAATCCAGACTTGCTGGTGCGACGGATTTATATAACTGTGAACCATGTTGTTAGCGAGCAATCTGTGGCATTACAACCACACTCCGCGTCGCAATTGGACCTGTTCACCGACTACGAGGCTGCTGAGAAGCAGCGCCAAGAAGAAAGAGCCACGCTGGCAAAGGAACGCAAGGTGCAGGAGGCGCTGTTGACCATCAAGCGGAAATATGGGAAGAATGCAATCTTGAAAGGGCTGAATTTCGAGGAAGGCGCTACAGCCAAGGAACGCAACCAACAGATAGGAGGACACAAAGCATGACCGACAACTACGATGATATTATCCAACTGCCACATCCGGTCTCGAAGAATCATCCGCCCATGCCGATGAAGAACCGGGCGGCCCAGTTTGCGCCGTTTTCCGCTCTAACGGGCTATGGCGATGCCATCAAGGAGAGTGTGCGCCTCAACGAATCGCAGTACGAAGAGACCGAAGATGAAGAGTGGGAAGAATATTATTCCGCTTCTGACGATATTCTTTGAGGGATCTTTTGGGCCATTTCGCTTTTCAATTCTGCAGCCTTTTTGTAGTACTTTAGGCTTTTATCTTGTGTTTTTTAACTATACAGCCAATGTAACAGTAATTCATGGATTCCCTGTTGAGGTACCAAGACCAAAGTCCCAAATAGTAAGAAGTTGGTGTGCAAACTCGGGGCAAAATCAACATAATTGGTTAGAGTTGGTACAGCGTGTGTTTTACCTCAAAAATACAAAGTAAAACACCTCAAAAACACAAAGTAAAACACCTCAAAAACACAAAATAGTATTGTTTGTTATAGAATATTTGTATTTTTGCAGTACGAAAAAATGATGTGTATGAGTTATTTAAATCGAACAGCAGATAAAGTTTTAGCTGAACGGCTTGAAGCCTTTGGGGCGGTGCTTATTGAGGGACCGAAATGGTGCGGAAAAACCACCACGGCGGAGCAAATGGCCAAAAGCATAATTCGGTTGCAAGATACGGATAAGCGTGAAGAGTACCTTACTACAGCGGCATCCAAACCTTCGTTGTTATTGCATGGTGACACACCGCGACTGATTGACGAGTGGCAGGATGCTCCGGTGTTGTGGGATGCCGTCCGTACGATGGTGGATCAGCGCAATATGCCGGGACAGTTTATCTTGACGGGCTCCAATGCAGTGGACAAGAGCAAGATTCTGCACTCGGGCACAGGACGTATCTCCCGCATGAGGATGCTCCCGATGAGTTTGTGGGAGTCGGGTGAATCCAATGGCAGGATTTCACTACAACAACTCTTTAACGACCCTTTATTGGATATTGACGGTATTACTTCGGATATGGAGGTGGAAGACCTTATTTTTGCCGCCTGTCGCGGTGGATGGCCGGCTACGATCAGCATCCGCTCACAGAAGGCGAAGCTGCTGGTAGCCCGCGATTATGTGGAATCCGTGTGCACAGAGGACATTTCACGGGTTGATGGTGTGCGGCGTGACGAACGGATTGCCCGTCTGCTTCTACGCAGCTATGCAAGGAACATTTCGACTCTTGCCAAACACACCTCCTTATTAGCCGACATAGTAACGTCGGAGGAGGTGTCATTGTCAATGCCCACCTTTGAAGATTATGTTTCTGCTCTTGCCAAATTGTTTGTAATCAATAACATAGGGGCTTGGTGCCCAGCTATCCGAAGCAAAACGGTTATTCGCAGTGGTTACAAGCGGGCATTTGTTGATCCCTCCATCGCAGTTGCCGCATTAGGACTTACGCCAGAGGCATTGCACACCCAACTCAAAACCTTTGGGTTCATTTTCGAGCAGATGTGCGCCCGTGATTTGAAGGCCTATACCCCAGATTTCGACACACATTTGTCCTATTACCGTGACCGTTATGGATTGGAAGCTGATCTCGTACTGCATTTGGCAGATGGCCGTTATGCATTAATTGAATGTAAATTAGGAAGTAGGGATGTTGAAGAGGGTGCCAAGCATCTGTTGGAACTCAAGCACTTGATTCGCAAGCATAACGAGGATGAAACACAAGCCCCCCTCCGTGAGCCAGACCTGCTCATCATCTTGACGGGTGGTCATATGGCCTACACCCGCCCCGACGGTGTGAAGGTTATTCCGTTAGGAACGTTGAGAGGGTAATGGGTTGCTCATAGTGGAATTTAAAGGCAAACTAAATCATGTTACATACTGATAGCTCTAAAATAAACACCGATGCCAAGTCTTCGTTCAAGGGCATTTTCTGGCTTTTAGCCTTAGTTTTGGCTGTGCCTCTTGCAGGCTTGTGCATCAACGCTGATGCTTTCGAGCCTAGAATGTTTTGGCTGCCGATTATGTGGATAGTCTTGTTACTTTTGCCATATATTTTACTGCAAAAAAGATTTTTGTATGTGATTGTTGCCTCTTTGGTGTTCGTTGATGGCTTCATCAACTTGTTTCATTGGTGCATATTGAAATGTCCTCTGAATGCCTCTTCCATATTCGTATTTATGAATACTAATTATAGCGAGGCCACCGAGTTCATGACTGTCAAGATGACTCCACTTCTACTGCTGCTTGTGCCGTATGTGCTGTTGTTTGTCCTGACTCTGAAACATATACCATATCTCGCCTTCCGAAAGAAAAGCGAAATAATTGTATGGTCAGCCCTTTGGCTTTTTGTTGCGCTGTTTTTCGCGGAAAATATGATTAGCGGACGGTTTCTGAGGCTTTGTGTTCCTGATGTGGAGCGGGCGCTTGTCTCTTTCTATGCTGAATCAAAAGCATATAAGAATCTGAAAAAAAGAGATTTATATGATGTTAATGTGCAAATGACCACCTCCGATTCGACTCTTGTGTTGGTGGTGATAGGAGAATCATGCAATCGAAATCACATGAGCATATATGGATATCACAGGCCGACAACCCCGAGATTGGCGTCACGCAACGACATTTGGGTCTTTGACAATGTCATCAGCGCCAATTCCAACACCCTGAGCTCGGTGATGCTTTTCCTCTCTGAAAACAATATGGACTTCCAGCGTCCGATGGATAGCTGCATACACATTTTCGATGTGCTTCACTCTGCGCGGTACAAGTCGTACTGGCTATCAAACCAGTCGCCCATAGGACTTTGGGATAATGGTGTCACTAATTTGGCTTCCAATGCGGATGTTGTGTTGTTTGTAAATATGACGGCCAGCTCTTCCATGGAAAGCACGCAAATGGCTTCATTCGACCAAAAATTGTTTGAGCCGTTAGGAACATCCCTATCGGAAAACGAGAAACACAAAGTTGTTTTCCTGCATCTTATGGGATGTCATACCCAGTATGATAAACGTTATCCACGTGATTTTGAGCGTTTTAAAGTTGCTAAGAATAAGCGTGGAAAGGTGATGAACGCATACGACAATGCGGTTTATTACAGCGACTTTGTCGTTGATAGTCTCTTTACCGTAGTGGCCACTTATAGTCGTCAACATCCCAAAGTGCGCATTTCGGCGCTCTATTTCTCCGACCATGGCGAGAATGTTTACGACGAGGGCGATTATTGTGGACACGATTATTCAGGCAAAATTCCCCATGCCAATGTGGAGATTCCTTTTTTTCTTTGGTTTTCCGAATCACAACAGGCCAGTCTTCAATCAGAGAATGTGTGTCTGGAGCAGCGGCTTCATGCGCCATACATGATCGACGACTTGTTCCACACTCTTATGGATTTGGCTGCTGTGAGGGCTTCTTGTTTTGATGATCGTAGAAGTTTGGTAAACAAGGATTTCGATGCATCGCGGAAGCGCATCTTGGAAGATGGCAGATGTTATTGATGAAATTGCCGGAAGGCATCCCGTGCTATCTGATTTTTATATAAATTTGCAACTCTAAAAAAACAAAAAAACTACAGATATGACCAAACTAAAAGCAGGCCTTGTGCTGTTGGTAACCTTGATGGCCGTTAGTGCTACAGCCCAAAATCCGACATTCCAACTGAACAACAATAAGATGAATTACCTTCTTCGTGCCGTGAACGACATGTATGTCGATACGGTCAATTTTGAGAAGCTGGTGGAGAAGGGTGTGGTGGAAATCCTGACCGAACTGGACCCTCACTCTATCTATATTCCGAAGAAGGAAGTGCAGCAGACCAACGAGCCTCTCCAGGGAGCCTTCGATGGCATTGGCGTGACTTTCCAACTGATTAAAGACACTATCAATGTGCTGGAAGTGATTGTGGGCGGCCCCTCCGAGAAAGTGGGCCTGAGACCTGGCGATAAGATTGTGAAGGTGGACTCCTCCATCGCCTGCGGCAAGAGCATCAACAACAAATGGGTGCAAACACACTTGCGCGGCAAGAAAGGCACCAAAGTGAAAGTGTGGGTGAAGCGTGGCCAGAGTAAGAATTTGCTCGAATTTACCATTACCCGCGACAAGATACCGATGAACAGTATCAATGTCTATTTTATGGTGGACAAGAATACGGGCTACATCCGTCTGGAACGCTTTGCAGCTACCTCGCCGAAAGAATTTTCCGATGCTTTGGCGGCTCTGAAAAAGCAAGGTATGAAACACCTGATCTTTGACCTTCGCGGCAACAGCGGCGGCTACCTCGATGTGGCTTTCAAGATTGCCGATGAGTTCATCAAGAAAGACCGCGTGATTGTCTATACCGACAATCGTCGCCATGATGGCCAGAAGTTCTACTCGACCGACAAGGGTGATTTTGAAAAAGGTAACCTCGTAGTTCTCGTGGATGAAGGCTCCGCTTCGGCCAGCGAAATTGTGTCGGGTGCCATTCAGGATTGGGACCGCGGCCTGATTATTGGTCGTCGTACATTTGGTAAAGGTCTCGTACAGAAGCCGATGTATCTGCCCGACCGTTCCATGATACGCTTGACCATCTCGCGCTACTATACGCCTACGGGGCGCTGCATCCAAAAGCCCTACGACGATAACGACAGCTACTCGCAAGAGCTGAACAACCGCTACAAACACGGCGAGTACCTGACCGCCGACAGCATCTCGTTCCCCGACTCGCTGAAGTTCACCACACCACGCGGCAAGGTGGTCTATGGTGGTGGCGGCATCATGCCCGACATCTTTATCCCCATCGATACAACCAAGTATTCAACCCTCTATTCGGAGTTGCTGCGTAAGGGTATCTTTGGCGAATTTGCTATGCAATATTTGGAAACCCATCGTAATGCGATGAAGGTACAATATCCTGATGTGGAGGCGTTTAAAGACAATTTTGATGTGTCCGACTCCCTGTATGCTGCGCTGATGACCTACGCCCGTAAGGAAGGGGTGAAGGACACCGTGACTTTCAACTTCTCAAAACGTCTGGAACTTTTTGCTAAAAAGGAAAACAAGAAATTGGATTCGTTGTATAAGAGCATGGAGGATGTAAAAGATACAGAGGCGCTTAACACGATGTTGACCGATTTTTTGAAGAAATCGTTGAACGAGTCAGAGCGACTGCGCAATGTGGAGCATTCGCCCCAGTACATCAAGGATTACCTCAAGTACGAGTTGGCACGCTATCTCTACAGCTGGAGCGATGCCGCCCGCATCCTGTTACAGCAAGACGACGCATTCAAGCACGCCTGCGATGTCATCAAGGATGACAAGGTTTTCAAGAAGTTCAAAGTCGATTAAAAAATGTAGAGATGCACTACGTGCGTCCACCTCGATGAAATATTAAGTTTAACACCATGATATCCAAGCAGACCATAGACGAGATTTTATCCGTGGCCAAAATCGAAGAGGTAGTCGGCGAGTTTGTCCAGCTGAAGCGTCGTGGGCAGAATTGGGTGGGGCTGTGTCCTTTTCATAACGACAGGACACCGTCCATGTATGTAAGTCCGCGTTTGGGTATCTACAAGTGTTTTGTGTGTGATGCCGGTGGCGACTCGGTGCGCTTTCTGATGGAGCACGAGAAGATGTCGTATCCCGAAGCACTGCGCCATATTGCCGCCAAATATGGCATTCCCATCGTAGAGGATGAGAAGCAGACTCCCGAAGAGAGTGCCGAGCAGCGCGAGCGCGATTCCCTCTTCGCTTTGAATGAGTATGCCGCCAATTACTTTGTAAATCAGCTGTTTGATACAGAAGAGGGGCGAGATATAGGACTTTCGTATTTCAAAGAAAGAGGTTTCAAAGATACAACCATTCGCAAGTTCCGCTTGGGCTATAATCCGTCGGGGTGGAACCAATTTACCACCGAAGCGATGAAGCAGGGCTACAGTGGTGAGGCACTTCAGCAGGCGGGATTAGCCCGAAAGTCGGACAAGTCGGGCAAACTCTACGACTTCTACCACGATCGTGTGATTTTCCCCATTCATAACAAGTCGGGCAAGATTGTGGGTTTTGGCGGCCGCGTGCTGCAAAAGGATGCCAAAGGCATGAAGTATGTCAACACGCCCGACAACCTCATTTACCATAAGCGCGAGAATCTGTACGGCTTCTATTTTGCCAAGAATGCAATCAAAAAGGAGGATAATGTCTTTCTGGTGGAGGGCTATACCGATGTGCTCTCTATGCACGAGGCGGGGGTGGAAAATGTGGTGGCCGCCTCGGGTACTGCGCTTCCCGATGAGCAAATTAAGCTTATCTCGCTTTATACCAAGAATATAACACTTGTTAATGATGGCGATAAAGCGGGTATCAACGCTTCGTTGAAAGATATTGGCAATCTGCTCACCAAGGGCCTCAATGTCAAGGTGGTGTTGCTGCCCGACGGCGAGGACCCCGACTCGTTTGCCAAGAAGTGCCGTGACTCGGAGTTGCAAGCTTATCTGCACGACAATGCGACCGATTTTATCACCTTCAAAATCAAAGTGCTCTCGGAGGATGCCGGTAATGACCCGATGAAACGTGCCAGTCTGGTATCGTCTGTCATTCAGGATATTGCAGCGCTCCCAGATCCCATTGTGCAGGCCTTTTATATCAAAAAGTGCGCTGAGCTGTTCGAGTTGTCCGAAGAGATGCTCAATGTGCAGTTGCGCAAGCAGGTTTGGAAAAAACTCAACAAGCCGACCACGCCCGAAGAGGCTCAGAATGTGGAGGCAGTGAATGTGGTTGAACCTCAGAGTGTCAGCCCCCAGCCTAAGGTTGACGATGATGATACTTTACAGGTGGCAGAAGAGAAGTTGCTGGCGCTCTTGGTGCAATTTGGTATGTACGAAATCAATGTGCAGTCCACTGCCGATGAAAATGCCACGCAGGGCACGGTGATGCGCATCGACCAATATGTGTATGATGAATTTGAAACGGAGGAGATTACCTTGCAGAATCCTTTGAATAGGGCTGTGTATGAGGAGTATGCGGAATTGGCGCAGACGGCTCTGAGTCAGGAGCAGATTATCCGTCATTTCATTTCTCATCCCGACGAGGCTGTGCGCAATATGTTCGTCCGCCTGTTAATGCAGGATGCACCTACGTATAGCGAGAGATGGAAAGCGCTCGACATCGTTATCCGTGATGTGAATAACAGCCAGCGCCGCTTGCAGGAAGAAGTGGCCAACTGTGTCAACAGATACAAGTTGTACCGCCTCGACCAATATATTCACATGCTTCAGGATGAGTTGAAGGAAGAACATCCCGATGAGGTTGTTTCTCAGATTGTGGTCAAGTATCAGAAGCTGATAGCCCGCCGCAGCGAAATTGCCCAGATGTTAGGTCAGGTGGTTTTGAAATAATCACCTTTTTGAATAATTATAAAAACGAAACCATGAGTAAAATCGACTATTTTAAGGAGACACCTTTCGCTGTAACCATTTGCGATGAAAATGGTATTTTATTGGAAATGAATG
Source organism: Bacteroidales bacterium (assembly GCA_016285615.1). Next base: position 7,391 of record JAEERB010000018.1, on the reverse strand, counting down.
ATAAATCGGCTGCCACATTCGCCCGCCATGGCGGTGGTAACCTGATTGGCCACTCTATGCTCGACTGCCACCCTGAGCATGCCCAGAAGAAAATACGCGCCATGCTCGAGAATCACAATGTGAATGCCTATACGATTGAAAAAGAGGGACAAAAGAAGTTGATTTATCAGTCGCCGTGGTTCGAAAATGGCGAATTTAAGGGCTACATCGAGCTTTCATTGGTGCTTCCTGAAGAGATGCCGCATTTCATTAGAAAATAATTTTCTTTTTTTAAGATATTGATATTGTATATTTTTTATAAATTTGCAGTATCAATTGAGAGAGTTCATCTTTAATCATTAAATATAATGTCTATGAAAAAATTTTTGTCAATCAGCATGATGTGCCTTTTAGGCATGTTCGTGTTCTCTTCCTGCTTTTTTAATAAATTAAGCAGCGAAAAGCAAATCAAGTCGTTCGTCATCACCACGCCTTATGCGCAGGGTGTTATTAACGAAACGTTGAAAACCATCACCGTGGATGTTCCCGAAGGTACCGACGTGACCAGCCTCGTGCCCAGCATCGTGGTTTCTGATGATGCAGTGGTAGAACCTGGTAGCGGTGTGGCTCAAAACTTCACCAACGCAGTATCTTATGTTGTAACGGCTGAAGATGGTACAAAAGCAACTTATGTGGTAACTGTTACCGTTGGCGGCGTAGGCCCTGGCCCTGGTGGCGATCCTACCCATATTGATGAAAATATCAGTGCCAACACCACTTGGAAAGACCTCGGTCTGCCCGTGGATTATATTATCGATGATGTGGTTTACATTGAAGGCAACGCTCTGCTGACTATTGAACCCGGTGTAACCATTATGTTTACGGGTGTGAATGGCCGCATGGATGTTGGTGAGAACGCTGGTCTGCGTATGGTGGGCACCGCCGATAAGCCCATCCAATTTGTAGGACCTACCAACAATCCCAACAATGGCTCATGGGGTCGTGTTTCTATCAGTTCCAAACGTAACGACAATGTTTGGGAGTATGTTGAATTTCTGCGTGGTGGCTCTAATGACTATATGTGGGATGGTGTAGTTGATCTAAGTAGTGCTTGGGTTTCGATGAAACACTGCACCATCGATGGTTCGTTAGGTTCTGGTATTAGCTTGGATTACGATAGTAAATTCCTTGCTTTTGAAAACAATACGATTAAGAATTGTACCTCTTATCCATTGGTTATTGATTATGGTGTTGGTTTGTTGAGTCTGAATGCCAACAACACCTTTACCAACAATGGTAAGAATCAAATTTTCTTCAATCGCGTATCTTTGGATAATCAAGATCATGTAACCATCGTAAAAATGCCTATTCCTTATTTCTTTAATGACGGTCTCAGGTTGGAGGGGGCTTACAAGGTTACCATTCAGGCAGGTTGTGTGTTCTTATTTGCTGCTAATCAAGAATTTGAAGTTTCAGAGGATGCGTCCATCATTGCCGAAGGTACGGCTGCAGAGCCTATCATTTTCCGTGGCTTGGAGGATGAGGCCGCTTATTGGAAGGGCATTCGCTACAAGAGCACCAAAGAGGCTTCGGTAATGCGCTATTGCCAAGTGTCGGGCGGTGGCAGCGATGGCGATGAGTTCTATGCTGCTGATATGTCAATTTGGAATGATTCCCGTCTCACGATGACCAACTGCTCATTCAGCAAGAGCCGCCACTATGGTATTGCCCTTGATGGTATTGAGGTTCTGACCAATATCGCTCATGGCAACATCACCTTTGCCACCTGTGCAAGCGGCAATGTGTTCGTTGCAAGCGGCGGTATGTATAAAGGCGTAGAATACGAAGACGGTCAAGTGCTTGAAGTTCTTCCGTAATTGTTCGAATAGTGTAGGTGCGTAGCGCACTACGCACCTACGGAAAACATATATTTGTGGGGATGCTAATGACATCCCCACATTTTTTTATATTTGCAACCTCAAAAATGTCCGTATGGTTCTGTTCTTGATTCTATCTGCAGTTTTCCTTTGCCTCGTGCTGGCATTGGTGCCGCATTTGTTGTTTGCGATTGTGTGGGTGGTTGGCAAAATAGCGCATGTTGCTGTGCCCTACCGCTGGTTCGGCTATTCGGCGCTTGCCCTCGTGGTGCTGTGTCTGCTCTTGCTCGCTTACGGCTATTTTGTGGGCCGCTACCGTCAAGTGGTCAAAGAGGTGACTTTTGAACATCATGACATGCCCGCCTCGTTCGACGGCTATCGCCTGGTGCATATCTCCGACCTCCATGTCTCTTCGTTCAAGCAGAATCCGGCAAATTTGCAACGTGTTGAGGATAAGATCAATACACTGCAACCAGATATGGTCTGCTTTACGGGTGATATGGTTTCCTTCACTGCCGATGAATTGCATCCGTATATAAATGTGTTACAGTTGCTTAAGGCTAAAGATGGCATTTTTGCGGTTTTGGGCAATCACGATTATGCAACCTATGTGCGCGAATTTTCCGCAGCCCAAAAACAAAAGTCGGTGGACCAACTCATTAGCCTTGAGCGCGACAGCCTGGGCTGGCAGTTGCTGCTCAACGAGTCGGCGCAGATTGTTCGCGGCAACGACACCTTGTCGGTCATCGGCTGCGAGAATCACAGCTGCAGTGGCAATGGTATCAGTCCCATTAAACGAGGCCGCTTGGACGATGCTATGTCGGGCACTTCGGGCTTCCGCATTCTGCTGACCCACGACCCGACACATTGGCGTGGCGAGGTGCTGGGTAAGGATATCCCGCTGACGCTTTCGGGACACACGCACGCCGCCCAATTCCGCATCTTTGGCTGGACGCCCGCCCGCTGGATCTACCCCGAAAGTGACGGCCTCTACACGCAAGGCGACCAGTCGCTGTACGTCAATACTGGCCTCGGCTGTACGGTGCCGTTCCGCATCGGCGCACCACAAGAAATTACTGTGATAACCTTAAAACACAAAGAATAATATGAAATTGGTCATCCAACGCGTCAAGAATGCTTCGGTAACCGTTGAAGGAGAGATGGTTTCACAAATTGGCAACGGCCTGCTGATACTGGTGGGCGTGGAAGTCGGTGATACAGAGAAAGATGCTGTGTGGCTGGCGGCTAAAACTGCTAACATGCGTATCTTTGATGATGCCAACGGCGTGATGAACCTGTCGGTAAAGGATGTGGGCGGCGAGCTGTTAGCAGTGTCGCAGTTCACATTACTGGCCTCCACTAAGAAGGGCAATCGTCCGGCGTATATCCATGCTGCCGGCCATGAAACTGCCGTGCCGCTGTACGAGAAATATTGCGAGCTCTTGTCGCAGGAATGTGGCCGCCCCGTTGGAAAGGGCGTGTTTGGTGCCTATATGCAGGTAGCGCTCACCAACGATGGCCCCGTGACCATCGTCATCGATTCGAGAAATCCTGTGTAATGTAGGGCGAAGGATGATTGGCCCTTACGACATTATCGTGTCATGTATTCGTGCATATCCAGATGCAGAATGTGCTCCAGTTCTTCGCGGTGTGCGTCATCGGTGCGGATGAATGCCGTGGCGGCGACACCCACTGTCGGGTCGGCTAACGGGCGCAGTTCCAGCACATCCATCATTCTTTCGCGGAATTTCTTTTCGTTGAAGTGCTCTTCGGCAGCGGCGTCGGCAGGGCGTTCCAACACGAGGAAACTGTAAGTGTCTTTCTCCTTGCCTTGCCACATCTCCTCCTTGCTGAGGTGGATGTTTTCGAGGTAGGCTACAATGGGATGCACGCCACTGATGTGGGTCTGTAGCTCGTTGAGACAGAAACCTGCAAATCGTAAGGGGTTGATTTCGATAGGAATAGCCTTTTTGCCATCGTAGCGGAACTCGATGTGCATCGGAAAGTCGTGCAGTTGCAGCACTTTGTTGAGCTTCACAAGGAAGTTCATGAAAGGCTCCTCGTACTGGTCGTACAAGCTGCGACTCGAGCAGTAGAGTCGATCGGAAGTGTCGGATTCGTTGGCAAAACGATGGTGGAAAATATTGAGAATAACGGGATTGCCGTTTTCGTCAAAGTAGGTGTCCACGGCGTATTCTTCGCCACGGATGTACTCTTCAATCAGGAACTTCTGGGTGCCAATGACAAACTCGGGGAATTGGGTGCTAACCTTGTGGAAGTTGCGTTGGATATCGCTGATGGCAGCATTCCACTCGTCGGCATTGTGCACCACATGCACGCCAGCGCTCAGAAATCCCACTGACGGCTTCAACACCAGCGGGAATTGCAGTTTGTTGGCGTCGATCTTGTCCAGTTTGATAATCTCTTCCTCGCAGAAGAAGAAGTCGGGATACATATCGCTGCAAATGCGTCGGAAGGTGGCTTTGTCTTTTAACAAGGCTATCTTGTCCAGTAATTCTTTGTCGGGCAGATGGTTAACGAGCCATCCTAATGCATTTTCCGACATGGTATAAAGGCGTTTGCGTTGCTTGTAGGCCTCGATGAATTCTGCATCGTTATATAGATGAAGTGCATAGCCGGCTTCGACCATCTTCTCCGACATGGCATTTCGTAATACGGGAAGGTCCTTGGCTATTGCGGTCTTGACTAATGTTTCTGATACGTATGGTTTTTCGAGAATGAGCATAATGTAAATTTATCTTAAATAGTTAATATTCAAATAGTTGTTGTTTTTAATTTACTTCTGCAAAGATATGATAAATTTCTGCGCACTCCGATGGTTTGTCAAAGATTCTTATAAGGGCATTGGCCGCCATTACATTTTGATGTTCATAAAAAGTGAAAAAATCACCCAGTTTTGAGTGATAAAAAAAGTAAATTTGCCTTTCCTTAGTTCAAAAAATTGATGATATGAAAAAACTAGGTTTCAATAATGATATGTATCTGAAAATCCAATCGGAACATATTAAGGAACGCATTACTCACTTTGGCGATAAGTTGTATTTGGAGTTCGGCGGCAAGCTGTTTGATGATTTCCATGCCAGCCGCGTGCTACCTGGATTTCAGCCCGACAGTAAACTGCGGATGCTGATGCAACTGAAAGACGATGCCGAAATCGTGATTGTCATCAGTGCGGTGGATATTGAAACCAACAAGATGCGCGGCGATTTGGGCATAACTTATGATGAGGATGTGCTCCGTTTGCGCGAAGTGTTCATCAATCGCGGCCTTTTCTTCGGCTCGGTGGTGATCACCCATTACAACGGCCAGGCTAGTGCCAAGGCCTACCGCGAACGTCTGGAACGGATGGGCATTTCTGTCTATTACCACTATCTGATTGAGGGTTATCCTACCAATGTGGACTTGATAGATTCTGACGATGGTTTTGGCCGCAATGAGTATGTGGAAACCTCGCGTCCGCTGGTAGTGGTCACCGCTCCGGGACCTGGTAGCGGCAAGATGGCCGTCTGCCTCAGTCAGCTCTATCAAGAGAATAAGCGTGGTGTAAAGGCTGGCTATGCCAAGTTCGAGACATTCCCCATCTGGAGCATTCCCTTGAAACATCCGGTGAATTTGGCATACGAAGCCGCTACCGCCGACCTGAACGATGTGAACATGATCGACCCCTTCCATTTGGAGGCGTACAACAAGACGGCCGTCAACTATAATCGTGATATTGAGATATTTCCTGTGCTGAATGCCATTTTTGAAGGCATCTATGGCGAGAATCCGTATAAGTCGCCAACCGACATGGGCGTTAATATGGCGGGATTCTGCATCTCGGATGATGAGGTCTGCTGTGAGGCTTCGCGCGCTGAGATTATTCGCCGGTACTTTACGGCCCTGTGTGGTGTGGTTACGGGAAAATCGACTGAAAATGAAGTAAATAAGATTGCTTTGCTAATGAAGCAGGCTAAGGTTATGCCCGAAACCCGCAAGACGGTGGTGGCCGCTCGTGAGCGCAAAGAGCAGTCGGGTGTTCCTTCTGCCGCTATCGAACTGGCCGACGGCACCATCATCACCGCCAAGTCGAGTGCGTTGCTCGGTCCTAGTGCCGCCCTGCTGCTCAATGCTACCAAGTATCTGGCTGGCATTGACCACGATGTGAAACTGATTCCGCAGGAGATGATAGAGCCTATTCAGAAGACGAAAGTATCGTATTTGCATGGCAACAATCCGCGTCTGCATACCGATGAAGTGCTGGTGGCTCTCTCAATGCTCAGTCTGAACGATGACAACTGCCGCAAAGCGCTCGACTGTCTGCCGCAATTGGCCGATTGTCAAGTGCATACCACTGTGATGTTGAGCGAAATAGACCAGAAGATCTTCAAGAAGCTCGGCATCGGCTTGACCAGCGACCCCGTTAGAAAAAAGTAAGCTATGCCCAAAGTGAAGATTACCGTCATTCGCAAAGTGTGCCATCAGGATTTGATACAGCAGTATGAGAATCCGATTGAGCATGCTTGTGATGTGCAGGAAGGGCAAGTGTTTGTGTCGCAACACGGTGAGAGGCCCGAGGGTCTGTGTGAGAGTGCGTGGGAGAGTATGCGCACTTTTGTGGAAACATTGGCAGCCGGCGGCGGCAACTTCTACGACGGCTGGATGAAAAATCCTCATTCGGCGATGATTTCCTGCAACGACGGCTTCCGCCCAGTAAGCTTTTTGCTGGAAGCGATAAATGATAAAGATAGTGTGATTTAACAGTGTTGTACGACCAATAGTCGTTAGGGAAGATTGGTCGTCGTAAAACTTATTTCCTCCCCGTATGTTTTTCCCATGCTATTGATGGCATAAGCCCGCACGTAATAGGTGGTGTTGGGTGTCAAACCAGTGAAGGAATAGGTGAATTTGTTGTCGTTACACGGATTTTCGCAATGTACAAACGGCTGATTGAATGCGACCTTCTGTGTTGTTCTGCTGCCGCTACTTCTCCAAATTTGGAATCCTTTTTCCGTCACTGTGTCACACCAGCCATTGAACAGAACATTGCCATGTACGGTAGCCGAAGTGCCACTTGTTTCCACGTTGTCTGTACTAACACTCGGAGAATAATAAAGCAGTTCGCCTGCTACGCTTAGACGTGGATAAGAAGAGATACCTCCAGCCTCATCTACAAAATCAAGGTTGCTATTCAATCCGCCCATTTCTCCAGAGGCAGAAATAGCATTGTCTATTTCAATCTCTGTACCACTATCCTCCTTGGTGTATTGTTTCTGCGCCGAAGCGGTGCAGCCATTACTCCAGTAGGCAGTCACGGTGTAAGTGAATGTACCATCGTCACTTAAATTGTCTTGCGCCGTGGTGTTGGTTGTAGTGGCAATATTTTCATCGTTTCTATATACTTCATAATGGTCAACTGTCCGCACATTATCCACAGTACCTTTTATACAAAATGAATAATTATCTAGAAATTCATCCCAGGAAACGGATTCGTTTGAATGATTTCCGCGAATACATCCCTTTTGTGGCATTGCC
>JAEERB010000017.1 GCA_016285615.1 Bacteroidales bacterium | reverse complement strand
ACACGAAAGAAAAAACAAAAAGTATGAGGACCAACACTCCGAAGGTCTTCTTCATAAGGGGTTGATAATTAGATAAAATGTTTATATTTTTTGAAATAATCAGGTGTATTTTTGCTGCGCAAAAATAAAAATTTTTGCACTGGCGGCTATACCACTCTCTCTGTTCATGGACGCAGTGCCTGCGTCCCTACAGTTTTCAGTTCTCATCTCTCCGTTCTCCGTTCCTACTTGATGTAATACTGATACACCTCTTCCAATTTGCTGGCCGAGTCGTCCAGTCCGCCTTTGCGGTTGCGGAACACCCACAGTTTCTTGTGTTGGTCGATGAGAGGCTTCAGCTCTTTGGCCAGTTCCTGCCGCTTAGCCCACGGGATGTTCTTGGTGCCGTTGCCCTTCACGTTGAGTCGGGCGATGCCGAGGTGTACGGCGTGTTTGGCGAGCGAGGCTGCCAGCGTCAGTTCGGCTTTGACAAGTTGTGCGTCGAGGCATTGCGGCCGGGCGGCTTGTAGCAGGTTCAGTGCGCTGTCGATGGCATTTTCGGCGGCTTGCAGCTTGGGCACCGTCAGCTCGCGAGTCTGGTAGTTGCCGCTGAGTGTCCACTTGTAGCGGTGTAGCATCAGGTGGAAGGCATTGGCCACGCCTTCGGGAATCTCGGTCTTGAGGTATGCGTCGCCCAAGGCGAGCAACGCATTGGCTGTCAGTTGGGTGGTGTCCTTGAAAATGTAGCGGTTCAGCTGGAAGGCCACCCGCTCGGTGGCGGTGGTGTCCAGTTTCCAGGCATACGACGAGCCAATGACGATGGCTGGCCACGATACGGGCATCGGCTGCCAATGGCCGTAGTCGCCCCAGTCGGTGAGCATCAGTCCCTTGGCGCCGTTGGCCTTGCCAGCGATGGCCGCCTCCTTGATGTTGGTGAAGGCGGTGTGGTTGCGCCCAATGAGCGAGCGCCAGGTGGCCGCACCCGGACAAACGTAGAAATCCAAGCTGGCGGCTTTGAACTTGGGCAGTATGGTGTCGAAGGGGAAGCCGATATCGTAACCCCAGGCCATGGCTGTCATATTTTGCGGTAGCTCACCGATAAGTTCGCTGTGGTTGGTGATGATGTCGCCCCAGAATTGGGCCTGCTTGCCCAGTCGGTTCACTTCGTGGTTCAACTGCTTGAGGTAGTTGAGATAAACGCGGCCCGTGCCGAGCGTGTCGCAGGCGGCCTTGGAGCGGCCCAAGCCGAGCTCTACGGTCTCGTCGCAGCCAATGTTGACATAGTTGCTCGAGAAGATGGGTAGCAGCTCTTCGTACAGTTCGCGCATCAACTTAAGTGACCCCGGGTTAGTGGGGTCGAGGCTGGTGAGCTTGCGCTTGCCCCACTTGGTGGCACAGTCGTCGGGACACTCGGCCAGGTTCTGATAGCGCGGCACCTTGAGCCAGTTTTCCATGTGGCCAAAGGAGTTCTGGTTGGGCACAAGGTCGATGAAGCGGTCGCGGCAGTAGAGGTCGAGTAGTTGTATCTCTTTGGCTGTCAGAGGGTCGGCATCCTTCCATACGTCGCGGTGATTGTGGTAGGCGAAGGTGTGCTCGGTATAGAGTTGCACTTCGTTGATTTTCCACTTGGCCAATTGGTCGATAAGGCGGAACAGTGTGGGCATCGTCGGCACTTTATCGCGACTGATGTCGAGCATGTAGCCGCGTCGCTCAAAGTCGGGCCAGTCCTCAATGACAAGGCAAGGCAGCGGAACTTGCTCAGCTAAAGCGTATTCGAAGATTTGCGACAAGGTTTGGGCCGCATAGAAGAGAGCTGCCTCATCACCGCCGGTCAGCGTGATTTGGCCAGGTGTGATGGCCAACACATAGTGTTGTGCGCGCAGTTTGTCGCTGGTGATGAATTGCAGGGTAATGATATTCTCGCCGGAGTAGTGGAAGGTGGCCTCCGCTTCGAATTTGCCCTGCCGCAGCTGGCCGAGGAAGTTCTGTATCTCGGTGAACTGGTAGGGGTAGTTGACGATATATTCTCCTTCGCTGTAGCTGATGCGTTGCGGCTGTGGTGTGAGGTAATCGGTGAGCGAAGCCGCTTGTGAACCTATCGTGGCAAACACCAGCAGCAGGAAAAGGATGCTTTTTTTCATGGCTAAAGGTCTGGTTTATTGTTCCGTGGGCTGGTCGTTCAGCTTCTGCACGGTGTCGGTGGTTGAGTAGCCTTCCACCAGTGGGATGGTCCTGACGATGCCGCCGTGCTGTTGCACGAAAGAGGCGCCAACGATGGTGTCGATGGTGTAGTCGCCGCCTTTGACCAGCACATTGGGCTTGACGGCTTTGATGAGGTCCAGCGGGGTGTCTTCGTCAAAAATGATGACATAGTCAACACATTGCAATGAGGCCAGTACCAGGGAGCGGGCCTTCTCGTCGTTGATGGGCCGCGAAGGTCCTTTGAGGCGGCGTACCGAGGCATCGCTGTTGAGGCCCACCACCAGCAGGTCGCCCATCGTGCGGGCTTCGGCCAGATAGGTGACATGGCCCAGATGGAGCACGTCGAAACAGCCGTTGGTGAAGACGACCGTAGCTTTGGGGCTGATTTTCAACTGAGACCACTGCTCGCGGCTGATGATTTTTTGTTGTATGGTATCTAAAAATGTCATATTTGTTCCGATGATTTCTGTCCTGCGAAGGAGGCCAGGATAAGCGAGATAAAGCCGAAAATGATGACCATTAGCGTTTGGGTGCTCCAGCCAATCCAACCTGCGGCCAGGCCTGCGTTATAATCCACACCGTAGAGTACCAGTGTGCCTGCAATGATGAGCGGATAGGCTCCCAGGCCGCCTTGGGCAATCATAAAGCCGATGGCGCCGAATGCCAGACATGAGAAGGCGGGTATGAAGCCCAGCTGGCTCAGGAAATCGAAGGCAAAGAAGCAAGTGTAAGTGCCGAAGAAGTAGAATACCCAGATGAGCAGCGTGTAGAGGATGAAGAGGAAGGGTCTTTTGACATCCTTGATGGAGATAAGTCCTTGCCAGATGCCGATCAGTACGTTCTTCACCTTGGTCATGAAGGGTATTTTCATCAGTTGCTTGCGGGTGAGGTATATCAGGATGATGAACAGTACCACGCCGCCAGCCAGCAGGTAGAGGGTGTGGTTGCTGGCCATGGAGACAATCTTGGTGTTCATCCATTCGCCCAGTGATACGCCCGTATCTTGGTTGATAATCAGGTTGGAAAGTACACCCGTGTTGAGGAAGATGGCGAGGACGAAGATGATCAGGAAGATTATCAGGTCGATGACGCGCTCGGTGACGATGGTGCCCAACGACTTTTGGAAGGGTACTTTCTCGTATCGCTGCAGGAAGGTGCAACGGAGCACCTCGCCAAGGCGTGGCAGAGCCAGGTTGGCCAAGTAGCAGACCATCACCGCATAAAACGACATGCTCGTTCTGATTTTGTAGTTCAACGGCTCAATAAGCAGCACGCTGCGCAACGACCTGAAAAAGTGAGAAGTGGCTAGCGAAAGCATGGAGAGCACAAGGAAAGTCCAGCTGACAGGATTGTTGACTTGCATGGCACTTTGCTTGATGATGTCGAGATCTTCTTTGGAAAGGTCTTTCACTGATAACCAGATGAAAAAGACGCCCAGGCCGAGAAATATGAGCAGTTGGATGATATTTTTGAGATGTTTGTTCATTTCTTAAAATTGAATGTGCAAAGATAGTGTTTTTTATAAAAAAATGGCGTAAATTTGCAGCACTATTTGGCATTGTTGCCAGTGTGCCTTTGGGCATTAGGAATGTAATATTAAGAAAATGAAGACAAAGCAGGAAATCGTTGAGAACTGGCTGCCTCGTTATACGGGCTTGCAGTTGGAAGAGTTCGGTCAGTATATTATTCTGACCAATTTTAAGAATTATATCGAGAATTTCTCGCGCATTATGGATGTGCCTGTGCGCGGTCTGGATAATCCGATGCAGAGTGCCACGAAGGACAATATCACCATCATCAACTTCTCGATGGGCAGTCCCATGGCGGCCACTATCATGGACCTGCTGACGGCCATTAAGCCCAAGGCTGTGCTCTTTCTGGGAAAGACAGGCAGTCTGAAGTCGTACATCGGCAAGGGCGAACTGCTGCTGCCCATCGCCGCCATCCGTGGTGAAGGTACTGCCAACGACTACTTCCCGCCCGAAGTGCCGGCGCTTCCCGCCTTCAACCTGCAGAAGGCCATTTCGACCACCATCCGCGAGTATGGCCGCGATTACTGGACGGGCACCGTCTATACGACCAACCGCCGCGTGTGGGAACACGACCAACAGTTCAAAGATTATCTGTCGGGTATCCGTGCCACGGCTGTCGATATGGAGACCGCCACGCTCTTCTCAGTCGGGTTTTACAACAGAATACCCACCGGCGCACTGCTCCTCATCTCCGACCAGCCGATGCTGGAGGAAGGTATCAAGACGGAAGCTTCGGATAAAGAGGTGACCGCCAAATTTGCCGAGGAACATCTCCGTATCGGTATCGACTCGCTGAAACAACTTATCAATAAAGGACTTGCCGTTAAGCATCTTCGCTTCGACTATTACTAATATTTCGTTTCATGACTGCTGACGAACTTATTTCCCAACTGAAGAAAAAGGAGTACAAGCCGCTTTACCTGTTGCATGGCGAGGAGGCCTATTATATTGACCAAGTGGCTGATTTTATTGAAGCCAATGTGATGGATGAGGCCGATCGCGATTTCAATCAGGTGGTGCTCTATGGCGGAGATATTGATGGCTCGGTCATTGTTGATAATGCCAAGCAGTATCCTTTTGGGGTGCCTTATCGTTTGGTGATTGTCAGAGAGGCCCAGAACCTTGGAAAGTTCACGGGAGAATCCGCCGGCTGGAAACAGGTGATTGCCTACGCCGAGAATCCGTCTCCTACAACTATTTTGGTGCTCTGTTACAAATATGGCAAGGCCAAAGCAGAGTTGGAAAAACCGTTCAAAAAGAATGGCGTGGTCTTCACCTCCGACAAATTGCGCGATTATCAAGTGTCCCCATGGATTATCAAGCAGGTGCAGAAGTATAATTTCACCATCTCTCAACATGCAGCTAATATTCTGGCAGAACATATCGGTGAGGATTTGTCGCGCGTGGATGGCGAACTGCAGAAGCTGAAAGTGTTTTTGCCCGAGCATAGCGAAATCACTCCCGATGTGATTGAGAAGCATATCGGTATCAGCAAGGAGTACAATGTTTTTGAATTGCAAACGGCGCTCGCCGAACGCGATGTCAACAAGGCCTATAAGATTGCCTTTAATTTTTGCCAGCATCAGAAAGAGAATCCTAATGTGAAAACCATCGCCTTTTTGTTCTCTTATTATTCAAAATTATTGGCGTACCAATTTGATGTGGTAGGTGCGAAAAAGGAGATGACCTCCTATGCTTTAAAACAATGCACCGAAGGTTCCAAGCACTATTCCATAGCAGAGGTGAAGAACATCATCTCCGTGCTTCGCGAATTCGATGTAAAAGCCAAAGGAGTGGATACTTCGGCTTCTCAGGAGGATCTTCTCAAAGAACTTTTCTACAAAATTCTTCATCCAGTCAATTAACATTTATTAATATTCTTATTTTATTGAAATATAGCTATTTAAGAGTTTTTATAAAACTTAAATAGCTTTTTTTATAATATGTATCGTGAAAATTTCGTACTTTTGCCGCCGAAAAAAAAATTAGCGTGCAGAAGGGTAGAGGCGTGAGATATTTTGTCCATTAAAACCTGATACATGAGAAGACCAATATACTCCTTACTCATACTACTATTAAGTGTAGTTATTGGCTTAAATATACAAGCACAAAACATTTTAAAAGGTACGGTGAAAGATGCTGCGGAAGGAGTGGGTCTGCCGTACGCACAAATCAAGGCCGATTGTTTAAGCGAGATCCAGTTTGCCGACATCAACGGCAGCTATAGGATTTCGATTCCTCAAGATACTTGTACCATAGAGTTTATGTCGCCCACCTATTCCTCGATGAAGCGTGTGGTGATATTCACCGCCCGCCAGCGTGAGATAAAGTTGGATGTCAAGTTGAATTCGGAGGCGCAAGTGTTGGATCAGGTCAATGTGGTGTCATCGAAATATGAGAACAATCCCGAGACCTCAACCAGTTCGCTGGTGGTTTTGGATGCCAAGAAATTTGAGGATAAGAACATCAACTCGGTGGATGAGCTGCTGAATAATGGCGGCGGCGTGGCCGTGGTTGACAATGAGCCTCAGATTCGCGGTGGTAGCGGCTTTAGCTCTGGTTTGGGCAGCCGTGTGATGATCTTGTTGGATGACATACCCATGCTGCGTGCCGATGCCGGTCGTCCCATGTGGAACTTCATCCCTATGGAGTGTGTCGAGCAGGTTGACGTGCTTAAAGGTGCCGCCTCTGTTGTGTTTGGCTCGTCGGCACTGACAGGCGCCATCAACGTGCTGACCGCCTATCCGCGTTCAAAGCCCACCACCAAAGTGACGGTGTTCGCCGGCATGTACTCGCGCCCGTCAGACAAATATGCCACCAGCTGGATTCACCACAATCCCATCAAGTTTGGCGCCAGCTTTATGCACTCTCGCATCATCAAGAAGAATTTCGACTTGATTATCGGTGGCGAATATTTTGATGACCAAGGCTATATCGGTCCCGAGGAGCGCATTTCCGTCACTCGCGACAAGAACGGCAGCTCGAAGGGCAAGTTTGAACGCCGTGGCCGTTTCAACTTCACCACCCGTTACCGTTTTGAGAAAGTGAAGGGCTTGTCAATCAGCTTGAATGGTAACTTCATGTACTCCGACAACGCCCAGTCGTTCTTCTGGTTTGATGGCGACACCAACCGCTATCGTACATACAAGGGCTCGCTGTCGCACTTCCACGATTTTACCTTCTACCTCGACCCTGTTATCAAATATGTAAGTCCCAAAGGTTCGGTGCACTCGTTCCGCAATCGTATTACTTATAGCAACAATGCCGAGGAGTCGGGTGCGCAGGATGCCAGCTCAATACTGGTATATGATGAGTATCAGTACAACAAGAATATCACGCGTATCGGCCTCAACATTGTAGCCGGCGCCATGAATATTTACGCCCAATCGTATGGTCGTTGCTTCAATGGCGACAACTTCTCCGACAGTCCCGTGAGGATGTATTCCGACAACTTCGCGATGTACGCCCAGTTAGAGGAGAGCCTGCTCCGCAACCGCAACTTGAAGCTGTTGCTGGGTGGCCGCTGGGAGTTCTACAAGTTGGAGAATGAGTTTGAGCACAAGCCCGTCTTCAGAGCAGGTATCAACTATCAGATTTGGCGGTCGAAAACGGCCTTCCGTGCGTCGTTTGGCCAAGGTTACCGCTATCCCAGTATCGGCGAGCGTTTCATTGCCATCAATGTGGGCCGCTACGGCTTCTATCCCAATCCTCAGTTGGTATCGGAAACCAGCTGGAATGTTGAGTTCGGCATTATGCAACCCTTCAAGATTGCCGAATCCATCCTGGGTGCCATCGACGTGGCCCTCTATCATCAGAACTACAAGAACTACATAGAGTTTGCCATGGGCCCGTGGGGCAATTCCGACAATGTGCTCGACAACATGGGCTTCATCTTCTTGAATACGGGTCCTGCCCGCATCAGCGGCGTCGATTTCTCGCTGATGGGCGGTGGCGACATCTCCGATAAAGTGGCCATGTCGCTCATGTTGAGCTACACCTACAGCAATCCTGTGGCCAAAGAGCGCAACCGTGTCTATTACACCCACCGTGGTCGCGACTACACCTTTGCCAACTCATCTTCCGACACTTCACGCAGTGTGCTGAAATACAGAATTGAGCACATGGCTAAGATAGATGTGGAATTCACCTTCTGGAAGAAGTTCAAGATTGGTGCGTCGGCTTCCTATTACAGCGCCATGAAGAATGTGGACAAGTTCTTCTTCGATTACGACATGGATAACCCCAACTTGTCGCCAATGCGTCGTCAGATGCTGGCACAACTGGGCGACTTGCCATTCCGCGGTTTCTACAACTACTGTGAGGCACATAAGAACGGTTCGCTCACGTTCGATGCACGCATCAGCTACTCCTTCTCCGAAACCGTCAGTCTGGCCTTCATCGTGAAGAACATCTTCAACAACGACTATACGCTCCGTCCCATGTACCTGGAGCCGCCACGTACCTTTACGTTGCAATTCAAGTATAATCTTAACTAAGTAATTGAAAACCAATAAAACCTTATTGATATGAAAAAAAGTTTCTTGTTATTAGTAGTGATGGCCTTCGCTATTGTAGGGTGTCACAAACCTGAACCAGAACCCAAACCTGAACCAGTAGACACTACTACTACTCAGGAAGAACCCTTCATCGACCAGCTTCCCGATGGCAGCTTTGAAAACAGCTGGGTGGAATTCACCGCCGAAAAAGGCAAATATTTGGATTTCAAAACGGCTGCCTTCACCACATTGAACATTTTGTACGAGCTGCCCGATGATCCACTGCCTGGCAAGCTGACCGCTTTCCGCACCAACGATGCACAAGATGGCCAATATGCCATTAAGTTAGTCACCGCCGATTTGAGTGGTATGATTCTCGTGCCCGGCGCTTTCGGTACTATCAGTCGCGATTGCGTAGGCGAATTTCTCAATACGGGTGGTATTTCCATCAAGAAAGATTTTACCTATAAGCCAGTCGCTTTGACAGGCTATTATAAATATGAACCTGTGAACGGTGACTCGGCCGTGATTGATATGGCCATTTACAGCGGCAATAAGGAAATTGCTTCGGCTTTGTTGAAAGAAAAGAACACCGTTTCAGAGTGGACTCCTTTCACGCTGACACTGAATTACACCGATCCTTCAGCCAATGCCACGCATCTCAAGCTGTTGTTCATTGCCAGTGCATGCTACGACTTCAGCAAACTGCAAGAGTGTCAAGGACAGGTTGGTTCAACCCTCTATATCGATAATCTGAAATTCGTTTACGAATAGGATTGAGCCTTCTATATAATATAATGTAGCGACGTGCCAAGGCGCGTCGCTACATTTTTTTTGGTAGGAAGAGTCTTTGTGATTAGGCTGTTTCGTCCTCAATCAAAAGTTTTTTGAAGAATTCCTGTATCTTTTCCCACATGTCTCTGGGTTTCACGCCAGAAGGCTTCCGATTGTTATCGCCTTTCCCTTTGTCTTTGTTTTTATTAGGTTTTTGAGGTTCTTCCTCCGGCCATGTGGGCTCTTCGTTGTGCGCTTTCTTTTTCTCGAAATATTGGATGCCATATTTCAACAAACCCATGGATGTGGAGTAGATGGGGTGTTTCAACTCTTTGGCGATAGTGCTTACAAAGCCCTTGTCGGGGATGCCGATGCGGGTAGGCATCGACAGCGTGAACTGACACAGGTCACGCAAGTCTTTCAGCATAGCGCCGCCACCAGTCAGCACAATGTTGGTCTGAATCTTGTGGGCGTAGCCCGAATTGGCGATTTCCGATTTTACCTTTTCTAAAATCTCATTTACGCGGGCGTAAATGATTTGGGCGAGGTAGGTCTCTGTAATCTCAACGGGCTCAGGATGACCGAATTGAGGTATATCGATGTGGTTGTTCGAGTCGCTCTTATCCACAAAGCAGGTGCCGAAGCGGATTTTCAGTTTCTCGGCCATCTCGTCGGTGATTTTGCAAATCTGGGCGATGTCGGAAGTGATGACGTTGCCGCCGATGGGGATGACTTTGGTGAAGACGGGATTGCCTTTGTGGTAGATGGCAATGTCGGTGGTGCCGCCGCCGATGTCAATCAGTACCACGCCGTGCTCTTTTTCCTCCTCGGTAAGGCACGACATGGAAGAGGCGATAGGCTCCAGGGTGATGTCTTCGATATGCAGTCCTGTGGCGTTGACGCATTGCAGAATCTTGTCTATCTCGCTCTTGTTGCCAGTGATGATTTGGAAGTAGCCGCAAATGGTGCGTCCCAGCATGCCGACGGGTTCGTTGGTTTCGTCTTTGTCGTCGATGATGAAACGCTGAGGAATGACGGTGATAATCTCTTCACCAGGAGCCACTTGGATGCGCTCAATCTCGTGAATCATGTTGTTGATTTCCTCTTCCTCAATCACGTCGCCCGCCTTTTTGTTGCGGATGATACTGTGTTTGTACTCGAAACTCTTGATATGACGACCAGCTACGCCGACGAACACCTTGCCATTGATGTCTTCCGTCTCTTTGCCGGCACGTTTCAATGCCAAATCTTTCGAGGTGTTGATGCCGTTGATGGTCTTGGTGATGTTGAGAATGAGGCCGTGCTGTACGCCCGTGGATTCGCCCTTGCCGTAGCCAAGCACATCTATTTTCCCACTTTCATTTTTGTAGCCGATGATGGTGGCAATCTTGGTGGTGCCGATGTCTAAGCCGACGACGATTTCAGGTTCAGAAGGTATGCGTTCTTCCATATTGTTTTGATTTTTAATTAGTTTATCTTTTTTTTGCGATGACTCTGTTCTTAAAACGCACGTCCAGTTGCGTATATTGGTTGATGTTGGTGTAAATCAGCCCGTTGCGATACACTTCCCGAAGGTGCACCAGCTTCTCGGCCGCATCGGTGTCATCCCCGAAAAGGACGGTTAACCTGCCTACGGACGGGATTAGCTCAATTTCTTGATTTTCATTTATATAGATTTGCCGAAATTGGACTTTTGCAAATTCGTTCTGCTGGATGGCATGGGCAATGTTGTAGGCCGATAGTATGGGTGATTTTTTGAGCCATGTGATGTTGCTACCCACTTTGTATTTCTTGTTAATGAAGCCGTTGACGATGATCAGCCGCTCTTGCACCTTGTCGCTGTAAGGCAGTATCTCACCTTCGTTGCTGATGAAAAACTGCTCACCCACAGAGGGATAGACATGCAAAAGGAAGTCTTTAGCAATCAGATTGATACTCAATGTCTTCCCGATGAACCTGATCTTGTCCACCTCGCGGATGTAGGGGTGGGTGGACAGCAGCAGTCGTATCGAGTCGGTGTTGATTTCCTTTAGGGGAATGCCGACAGTGGCGATGCCTCCACGTTCAATCATCGCTATGATATCCTCTTGTGACACAGGATTACTCAAGCCCGCATATTGGACAGTGACTTTGATATCGCTACATTCCCTATTGCGCATGTGTATGAATGACAGCACAATAAGTACCAGCACGCCAATGACTAGAAGGACGGGAATAATCTTACGTAAAATCTTCTTAAGCATCTCTTCTTTTTCGCAAATCTATCAAGAATACAAAAGTAATAACTATTTCGGGCGAGGCTGAACTTCATTGTTATATAAAACTCCACAACCTAATGTTAATTATTAGACCTATTTTTTTTATGTTTAATAGGTTATTGAAGGAAATAAGAGTTTAAAATTCAAATTTCAGAATTCAAAAGGGTAGGGTCTTTGGATTCTTATTCTACAGGTGTTTTTTTAAGTTGGATTTTTTTAAAACATAACTTTTAAAAATGTAATTTTGCGTTTTGTTAAAGCGCTTCCGTTATAAAGGATGTTTTGGATGTAATTGATTTTAAATCATAATATTATGAAAAATAAAAAACTGAAAAAAGGTTTGATGATAGGAGGTTTTTCGCTGCTTGGCATTTTAGTATTGCTGCTGGTGTTGCCTCTCTGTTTCCAAAATAAAATCGCACAGCGCGTGCTGAAAGAGTCGGATCGCTTTCTGAACGCCAAGGTGACGATGGAAAACTTTCACTTGTCGCTGTTCCGCACTTTTCCCAATCCTACGCTGGTGCTGAAGGGTGTAACTGTGGAGAATGTGGGTCAGTTTAAGGGCGTTACATTGCTCAAAGTGGATGATTTCATGGCCAGTGTCAACCTTTTTAGCATCTTCTCAGATACCTATAAAATCAAAAAAGTGATTGTCAATAATCCCAAAGTGAACCTTATAACCACGGCCAAAGGCTCCAACTGGGATATTATGAAAAAGGACGATGAAAAGAAGGATGATAGCGAGAGTCATTTCAACCTCAAGTTCGACAAGATTGTGTTGAACAACGCCAACATTTCCTACAAGGATGTGCCTGGCAATATGTCCGCCAAAGTGAAGGACCTCGACTTCTCGCTCAGCGGCAACCTCTCCAGCGACTTTACCACCTTGCAAACCGCCTTCACAACACCGTCGGTTGACTTTAAATACAACGGAATCAAGTATTTATCATCGGCTAAACTGAAGTTGAAAGCCGCCATCGACGCCGATTTCAACAAGAAGAAATATACGGTAAAGGACAATGAGATTTCTATCAATGCGCTGGTATTCAGTCTGCAAGGATGGGTAACCATGCTTAAGAATGGTATGGATATGGATCTTAAGTTGAATTTGCCCAAGAACGATTTCAAGAATATCATCTCCCTTATTCCTGCTATCTACGCCAAGAATTTCGAGGATATCAAGACCTCGGGCAAGGTGGCGCTGACGGCTTTTGCCAAGGGTAAGATGGTGGGCGATACCTACCCGTCGTTTGATGCCAATTTGAAAATCAGTGACGCCATGTTCCGCTACCCGTCGCTGCCCGCTTCGGTCGATAAGATTAACATCGACGCTGAGGTGAAGAGTCCTGGTGGCAGTCTCGACAAGATGGTGGCCGACATTCGCCAGTTCCACTTTGTCATCATCAACAATCCGTTTGATTTAACCGCCCATGTTGCTACGCCCATTTCCGACCCCGATGTGGCCGCCACGCTGAAGGGTATCCTCGACTTGAGTCAAATCAAGAAAGTTTATCCGTTGGAGGCAACACAGAAGATGAGCGGTATCTTCAATATGGATGTCTCATTGGCCGGTCGCCTTTCCTATCTGGAAAAGAAGCAATACAACAAGTTCAAAGCTTCGGGTGTGATGTCTGTCAAGGACTTGCTGATGCAGAATGTGGACTTGTTTGACCAGGATGTGGCTGTATCGACGGCTAAGTTGCAATTCACGTCAGCTTACGCCGATTTGCAGAACCTGAATGCCAAGGTGGGTAAGAACGACTTCTCCATTAAGGGGAAAGTGGAAAACTATATACCCTATATCTTCAGCAACGGCACTTTGAAAGGGTCGTTGACGGCTAATTCCAATAGATTGAATATTAACGAGTTGTTTGCCAGTGATGAAGAAGCTGACAATACGACTTCCGACACAACGTCGCAATCGCTGTTCAAGGTGCCCGCCAATCTGGATATGACGGCCAAGATGAATGTGAAGAATTTGCAGTATGATGATGTGAAGATGCAAAATGCTGTGTTATTGTGTTCTATCCGCGATGCGAAGTTGCGCGTTCAGCAGTTGTCGGCCGACCTCTTCTCGGGTAGTATCAAGGCCGACGGCGCCTATTCCAATCCGGATTATAACCAAGGACTTGCAGATGTGACCAGCTTAAGTGTGTCGAATATTTCGGCTCGTCAGTTGTGCGAGAGTTTTCATCTGTTCGATAAGTTCCTGCCCGTGTTCAAGACGGCCGCAGGTAACATCTCGATGACCATGAAGGCCAACAGTTTCTTGGATGAGACTATGGCGATAGATTACCAAACTATGAGTGCCGAAGGCACGCTGGGCCTGCTTGACATACAGTTTATGAACAGTGGTACGCTCAAAATGATTAACGAGGCGTTGAAGCTGGCTAATGTGAAAGCTGTTCCCATCAAGGGTGCGCAGGTGAAATACAAGGTGAAAGATGGTAAGATGATTACACAACCTTTCTCGTTCAAGATGTCGCAAGGAAAAGTGGATGTGGAGACTGGTAGTATCGGCTTGGACAAGTCGCTGAATTACACGGCCGTAGTGACGATGCCCTCGTCGGTGATGGGCACCGAGACGGTCAACTTGGCCAAATCGCTGGCACAGAAGGCCAAACTTAAAGGTTTTGACGCATCTTCGTTGGATGAGGTCAAGTTTGCTGTTAAGATTGGGGGCACGCTCAACAAGCCTACGGTTTCGGTAGGACTCGATCAGGCCCGCTCGACGATGAAGGAGGCCGTGGCCGGTGTGGTGGATGATGCCAAGACGCAGGTGAAGGAGAAGGTGGATGAGGCGAAGGCCAAGGCCATTGAGGAGGCTCAGAAGAAGGCCGACGAGTTGATTGCCGCTGCTCAGCAGAAGGCCGATGAGTTGGTGGAGGCACAGCGCAAAGCAGGCGAGAAGCTGATTGAGGCCGCCCGCACCGAGGCGCAGAAGTCGATAGATGCCGCCAAGAACCCGCTGGAGAAGGCTGCCAAGCAGACGGCCGCCAACCTGGCGATTGCCGAGGCCGAAAAGAAAGCAGCCCAGTTGAATGCCGAAACGCAGAAGAAAGCCAACAAGCTGGTGGACAACGCCCGCGTTGAAGGCAATAAATTGATAGATGCTGCCCGTCGGTAAATTTTACTCTCGCTGATCACGAAGTTTTTTCTGCGAAAATCAGCGCGATCTGCGGGAAAGTGAGAGTTCATTCAAGCGCAATAGCACAAGACGGAGAGAGATTATTTTGTATTTTTTCGAAAATTGTTGAGGCAAACAAAAAAAGTTGTATTTTTGCCGCCTCAAATATGGCGATCTTAGCTCAGTTGGTAGAGTGCCGGATTGTGGTTCCGTAAGTCGTGGGTTCGAATCCCACAGGTCGCCCCAAAAAACCAATCACTAGCGGATATGGCGTAATTGGTAGCCGCGCTAGACTTAGGATCTAGTTCCTCACGGAGTGGGAGTTCGAGTCTCCCTATCCGCACCAAAAAGGACACAAAACATAAGCCGCAGATTTGTCTGCGGTTTTTTTTGTTGTCTTTCATTTTCTTTTTTTATAACTTTGCTACCTCAATTAAAGTATCAACTAAAAACCATAATATTATGCAAAAATTTGACCCTGCAACTAATATTCAGGCTATCGATCAGAAAGATGCCTATCGTGGTGTGAACCCCGCCATTTGCGACAGTGCCACGTTCATGTTCGAAGAAGCCCACACCATGACCGACACTTTCCATGGTGAGACGGAAGGCTATTTCCTCTATTCGCGTCACTGGAATCCCAGCACGCTGGCCTTGGCCAAGGCTCTGGCTGCCATGGAAGGCACCGAATCGGCTTGGGCTACGGGCTCAGGTATGGCTGCCATCACGGTGGCTCTGCTGCACGAAGTGAAAGCCGGCGACCACATCCTGTCGAGCATGACCACCTACGGCGGCACTTTCGCTTTCCTGAACAACTACATCAAGAAATTTGGCGTTGAAGTTACCTTCGTTAACATGCAGGATTTGGATGCCGTGAAGAAGGCCATCCGTCCCAATACCAAGGTTCTCTACACGGAGACGATGAACAACCCGTTGCTCCGTATTGCCAACATTCCTGAGCTGTCGAAGATTGCTCATGCTGCCGGCGCACGCCTGCTGGTTGACAACACCTTCACCCCGATGATTTTCTCGCCCTACCGCTTGGGCGCCGACGTGGTGATTTACAGTATGACCAAGTATGTGAACGGCATGAACGACTGCGTGGCTGGCGCCATCTGCGGCTCGGCCGACTATATCAACTCGCTGATTAATGTGAACGACGGTACCGCCATGTTGCTCGGTCCCGTGCTCGACCCGTACCGTTCATCCAGCATCCAGAAGAACCTGCACACGCTGCATATCCGCATGAAGAAGCACAGTGAGAACGCCATGTATCTGGCTAAACGCTTCAAAGAAACCGGCATCAAGTACAACTATCCTGGTCTGCCCGAACATGTGGACCACGAACTGTTCAAGTCGATGATGAACGAAGAATACGGCTTCGGCGGTATGATTTCCATCGATATGGGCACGGCAGAGAAGGCTTCGGCCATCATGGAAGAGATGCAACGCCTGGGCGTAGGTTATCTGGCTGTAAGCTTGGGCTACTTCAAGACTTTGTTCAGCAACTCGGGCAAATCAACCTCTTCAGAGGTTCCCGAAGATATCCAAAAGGAAATGGGTATGAGCGAAGGTTTGATCCGCTTCTCCGTAGGTCTGGACAACGATCCCGAACGCACCTTCCAGCTGATCAAACAGGCTATTGACGCTGTGAAATAGAAATTCAAAGTTCAGAATTCAAATTGTTGTAGAGACGGGGCGCGCCCCGTCTCTACTTTTTTATATACAAAAGCGGTGCGGCGATGACTGAGCATGTCGAAGGCACCGCTGTCGCCGACAAGTTCTGCCGCATGCTATGTCTCCCTTCCGCAAGCGTAACGCAGCGGAATCTCTCCACTCTCCACTCTCCGTTCTTCACTCTCCGTTCTCCACTCTCCGTTCTCCACTCTCCGTTCTCCGTTCTCCGTTCTCCACTCTCATCTCTCCCTGTACACGTCCCCAATCTGCCCTCCAATAACCTCCGGCGCAAAGGTTGCCACCGCATACTGGCGGATGGCTTCGGCGTCGTAGCTACGGGCGTGGTCCAAAAGGTGGTTTGTCTGGGCGAGGAGCGCCTCTTCGTCGCCCGCATCGACCAACACGCCGCGCGTGTTGTCCACAATCTCGGCAATGCCGCCCACGCGCGTGGCCAGCACAGGCACCCCGCAGGCAAAGGCTTCGACAATGACACAGGGCAGGTTCTCGAAGTTGGAGAAGAGTAGCAGAAAGTCGCTGTGGCGGTACATCTCGGCCATCTCTGCGGCACTCTTCCGGCCGTGGAAGATGACCGTGTCGGCCAAACCGTGTTGCTGCACGAAATCGCGGAATGCCTGCGGTGCTTCATAGTCGTGTACCACGTTTAGTACGAAGTCGTTGCGCTGTTGGTGCAGCCGCTCCATCACTCGCAGGATGCCCGAAAAGTTCTTGGCATCGTCGCGCAGGGTGGAGACGTGCAAAATCTGCTTGCACTCCTGATGGTTGGGCTCTTTCAAGGTGAAACAGTCGGTGTCGGTCACATTGTAGATGACACGATAGTGCCCCTCCATGCCGCAACGCTGCATGTTGCGGGCCAAGTCCTCGCTGACGGGCATGATGGTATTGGCGTGGCGGGCAATGCGCTTCAACAGTCGCAGCCTGCTTGCCGACAGCTGGTCGCTGTTTTGCGGTTGGTAGCCCGTCCAGTGCTCCGTGATGACGTAGGGTGTGCCGTAGTGCTTCTTCCAGTGGTACGCCACCAAACCGGCAGGGTAGGTGACATGCACATGGATGAGGTCGGGCACAAAGCAATGTTGCCGCACATACGCCAGTCCGCGCTGATAGCCGTGCCAGATGCGCCATTTGCGCACGAGAGCGTTATGGCTATGGCGCACAACGACTTGCACATGTTTGTAATGGCCATCCTCGCTGCAGTTGATGCTCGCCGTCGGGCCCGTAATAACCGTCATCACCACCGAGCGGCAATCGTCTGGCAACGCATTGATATGGCGGAAGCAGAAGTTGCTCAACGTGGGATTGTCGGGCGTGGGAGGCCAACTCAGCAGGTGCAGGATGTTCATCGTGTGCGGCGTTTAGAAATGCAAAGGTACAAAAAAGATAGAAGTTCAAAATTCAGAATTCAGAATTCAAAAAACAAATTCCATAACTCCATAATTTCCTTATCTTTGTCCCAAAATACTTTCAATATGAAACGATTCCTTTTCTTCATGTTCCTGCTTTTGGTGGCGGAACTCGTTTTCGCGCAGCCTCTTGAGAAAAATCACCCTGTCAATTTCGCGCAGGTGAGTGTCAACGATAACTTCTGGGCTCCGCGAATCCAGCGGCATGCTGAGGTGACTATCCCGTTTTGTTTGGACCAGTGCATGACGCAGACCAACCGCGTGAACAATTTCGCTATCGCTGCGGGCTTGAAGAAGGGCATTTTCAAGGGCGTTTTCTTCGATGATTCCGACTTGTACAAGGTGTTGGAAGGTGTTTCCTATTCGCTGCGCCATTTCCCCAATCCCGAAGTGGAGCATGTCGCCGACAGCATCATCATGCTGATTGCTGCCGCCCAGCAGCCCGATGGCTACATCAATACCTACTACACCATCAACGGCCTCGACAAGCGCTGGACCGATATGGACAAGCACGAGATGTATTGCGGCGGTCACCTGATTGAGGCGGCCTTGGCCTACTACGACGCTACGGGTAAGGACGCTCTGCTGAAAGTGGCTACACGTTGGGCCGATTATCTCTGCGAAACCTTCGGTCCTGGTAAGAAAGATTGGGTGCCAGGTCACGAGGAGATAGAGCTGGCGCTGGTGAAACTGTATCGCCATACGCAGGAAAAGAAGTATCTCGACTTGGCGCACTTCTTGCTGGAAGAGCGGGGCAGGGGCATTGTGTCGCGTCCGGGCAATCCTGGCTACGACCAGAATGCTGTGCCAGTGAAGGACTTGAAGCGCATTGGCGGTCATGCTGTGCGTGCCATGTACCTGTTTACGGGCATGGCCGATTATGCGTCGGCGGCTTCCGATCCCACCTACTTGCCAGCCCTCCATTCCATCTGGGAACACCTGACCACGGCGCAGATGTACGTGACTGGCGGCATCGGCTCGTCGAAACACAATGAGGGTTTTACCGAAGATTTCGACAAGCCCAATCGCGAGGCCTACTGCGAGACCTGCGCTTCGGTGGGCATGGTCTTCTGGAACCAGCGGATGAACATGTTCTCGGGCAACGGCAAGTACATCGATGTGTTGGAACGCTCACTCTACAACGGCGCACTGGCCGGCATGTCGGTGTCGGGCGACCGCTTCTTCTATGTCAACCCGCTGTCGTCGGATGGTGGCCATCACCGCAAGCCGTGGTATGGCACCGCCTGCTGTCCGAGCCAGTTGTCGCGCTTCATCGCCTCGGTGGGTGGCTACATCTATGCGCTGTCGGATGATGCCGTTTGGGTAAATCTCTATGTGGGCAGCTCAACGAAAGTGGCTGTTCCCAAAGCAAATACAGAAGTGACAATAGCTATGGAAACCGACTATCCGTGGGATGGCAAGGTGAGCATGGTAGTGATGCCCGAGAAGCCGGCGCGTTTTGCTGTTAAGTTGCGTATTCCGTCGTGGTGCGAGTCGTGGTCGGTGTATGTGGATGGGAAACTGGTCAAGGCGAAGGTGCATGACGGCTACCTGACCATCGACCGCAAGTGGACCAAAGAGAGCGGGATCGTTTTGAATATGGAGATGCCTGTGAAAGTGCTGACCGACGACCCGCGGGTGAAGGCCAACGAGGGCCGCAAAGCCATTCAGCGGGGACCGCTGGTCTATTGTATCGAGCAGACCGATAATCCCGATATGGATCACGCCCGTATTTTGAAGGGTGACGAATATAAAGTATTGTCGGATAATGCTTTGCTTCCTGGTGCGAAAGTCATTCAAGCACAAAAGTCGGGACTGCGCTTCATTCCCTATTTCCTGTGGGACAACCGCGAAGCAGGGCGTATGGATGTGTGGGTACCGGCGGAATAAAATTCAGAATTCAGAATTCAAAAAGTTTCTAGTTGTTAGTTTTTAGTTGTTAGCGGCTAATACTCGATAGTTCTTAACTTCTTAATTTCTTAGTTTCTTAGTTTCTTAACTTCTCACTTTTCACTCCTCACTTCTCACTTCAACAATTAAACATTTCAACAAAAAATTCATTCTTTTATTAAACTTATCAAAAAAACTCCTATCTTTGCATTATAAAACTGTTCGTATTGATAATTACCTAAAACGATAAACTATGAAGAAGATTTTATTTGTTTTCATGTTTTTAGCCTCCACCTTTGCTTTTGGTCAGAGTTTGCAGATTATGTACCAAGGCAAGGCTTTGGCTGCAGGCGATACCATTGATATAGCTGTTACCTCTCCGTATGCAGAGACAGAGCTCTATTTTGACGTAGTCAATCTGACTGAAGATACGTTGATTGCTTGGGCTGCCCGCGAGAACATCTCGTTGGTTTCGGGTTCTGACAACTATTTCTGCTTCGGCAACTGCTTCGATTCAGCTACCGATACTTGTGTTTACGGATTGGACATTAATCCTAAAGACACTTTGAAAAATGAATTTTCGGCACATTACACGCCCAAGGGCAATGCCGGTACCTCATTGATTAAATATTCGGTTTATGTGGAAGACAAATTGTCGGACCTGACAGCCGTATATGTTCGCTTTAACGCTGTTACAGGTGTTAAGAACAATAGCATGAGCGAGGTTTCGCTGAACGCCTATCCGAACCCTGCTTCCGACAATGTGACGATTGCCTATCAACTGCCGCAAGGTAATATGGCTCCTGCCTACTTGGTAGTTAAGAACCTGATTGGCAAGACCGTTATGACGGTGCCTATGCCGCAGGCTTCCGAGAAGATGATGATTAACGTGTCGGATTTGACAGCTGGTGTATATTTCTATTCGATTGAACAGAACAGCCGCGCTTTGATGACCAAGAAGATGATTGTGAAATAATTATCGAACATATTTCCCGAAAAAAAAAGTCTTCCCACAACGGAAGACTTTTTTTTATGACTTTTTTTGCGAAAAATGAGTCGTCTTGCCGCCAACAATGGGCAAAAGAGTGTTGTTGTTGGTGCTTTTTTTTTTAGGTTTTCTCTCTCTTTTTTTTAAGAGAATGCAAAGTTTAAGATATAAATGTTAAATTTGTGGCTTGAAAAATTTGAACTATTATGCGCACTATGTTTAAGCGGTTGTTTTTCATATTGTTATTAGCCATTACGGGAACCAGTTACGCACAGATGGATACGGAGTTTTGGTTTGTGGCTCCCGAAATATGCAAGCAAAGTGGTAGCCATGACCGTCCTATGTCGTTAATCATATCTTCTTTGAACGATGTTCCTGTGACTGTCACGATATCACAACCTGCCAATCCTGCTTTCCCTGTAATAATGCAAGATATTCAGCCTCACAAAGCGCTCGATATTGGCTTGAGGGACTACATAGATTTGATTGAAAACAGACCTGCAGATCAATCCCAGCCCCACTCGGCAATGAATTACGATCAGGTGTTCAACAAAGGATTGCTGATTACAGCATCTGAGAATGTGAGCGTGGCCTATTTTGTCAAGTCGGGCAATTTCTACAATACGGAGTATTTTGCTCTAAAGGGGCAAAATGCGTTGGGTAAAGAGTTTTTTGTGCCAGGGCAGAATGAGGTGGACAATACCAGTGACGGCGGTTATGCAAATCCTAAGCCTATTGATAAGTTCGACATCGTAGCCACGGAGGATAATACGACTGTTACCATCTATCCCCGCGCCAAGAACATTATGCAGCACCATACGAATAACGATTATAACAATCCGTTTACCGTTAAACTTGACAAAGGTCAGACCTATTGCTGCGTTGCCGTGAACAATAAAGCGGAAAATCATTTATATGGCACGCGTGTTGTAGCCGACGAGAAGATTGCCATCACGGTGACCGACGATATGCTCGATTTCGGTTGGAGTGGCGAGGATGTCGCTGGCGACCAGATTGTTCCCAATACGTTGCTGGGCACCGAATATGTGGCTGTGAAAGGTGAAATGAACAGCGATAGGGAGAGAGTCTATGTGCTGGCAACAGAAGACGCCACACAGGTGTTTGTCAATGGCTCAGCCAATCCCGCGAAGACCATCAACAAGGGCCAACTAGCAGTACTGCCTTTCTCGCAGTATTCGTCCTCTTCTAATGCGATGAGCTTTAAGACCAATAATCCTGTTTCGGCATGGCAGTTGACAGGCTTCGGCAACGAGTTTGGCGGTGCCATCTTGCCGCATATCTATTGTACTGGTTCGAAGGAATTTATGTACACCCGTACCGATTTGAGTAAGAATAGCAACAATAAGTTGAAAATGAACATCACCGTGCCGAAAGAATATATTAATTCCTTTGAGGTTAGGGTGAATAATGTGGTGAGAAACAATATTTTGCCAGCGTCGGCATTCCAAACGGTGCCAGGCAGGAACGATTGGAGATTTGCGAGCATCACCGTCTCGCTCAGCGACTGCCCCGTCGGCTCGTCCATCTCCATTACCAATGAGTCGAACTTCCATGTGGGCGTCTTCGAAGGTGGTAGCTCGGGTGGCTGTAGTTACGGTTTCTTCACCGACTTTGCCATGGGCTATAAGTTGGAATTGGCCACTAACCATAGCGACGACATCTTCTGCGAAGGCGACTCGCTTACCTTTCTCTTCAATCGTAATGATGAGATTTTGAGCAAGATAATCTGGGATGGCCCCAACGGCTTCCATGCGGAGGGCGACTCTCTGACATTCCCCAGTGTGACGATGGAGCAGAATGGTATCTTCCGCATCTCGGGCGAGATGGACCCCTCCATCAAAACCTGTGGTGTGGATTATGCTGAGGTGAATGTGATAGTGAAGGAGGTGCCTCATCCCGACTTGGGCCCCGACACGACGATTTGCGATGGTAATTCGGTCCGCTTGGATGCCACTTGTGAACATGCCAAGCGATACGAGTGGAACACGGGCGAAACGGAGTCGGCAATTACGGTGAACGAAAGCGGTGAGTATAGTGTGACGGCCTATAACGGTCAGTGCGAGGCCTCAGACACCGTCAATGTCATTCTGGCTGCTAACCCAGAGCCCTTTATCGGTATCGACTCCATCTTCTGCGATGATTTCAGCTATACTATCGGTGTGGAGATAGAATCGGCTAAATATCAGTGGAATACGGGTGATACATCGGCCTATATCACCGTCTCTTCGCCAGGCACTTATTATGTACTGGTGGACTCCCTGGGCTGCAAGGGCAGCGATACGCTGCTGGTGACTCAGATATTCAGTCCACAAGTCTATTTGGGCGAAGATTCGCTGTTCTGCGACAATGTGTACAAGACGCTTGATGCAGGTGTGGCAGCCGAGCGCTACGAATGGAGCACCGGTGCTACCGACCGCCAGTGTGTGGCCAACTATCCGGGTGACTTCTGGTGCAAGGCATACAACTACAAATGCTGGGGTGCCGACACGATTCATTTTGACATTATTGAAACTCCCAATATCTTTATAACCGAAATCGGAGATCTTTGTGCTGATGGCTCGATGGTGCTGTCGGCGCAGACAGACGCTGAATATCTGGAATGGAGTACAGGTGAATTGTCGCCCAATATTACCATCACCACGGCAGGAACCTATATGGTCAAAGCATCGAACGGCCCTTGTATGACCACGTCTCAAAAAGTGGTGCAGAATTGCCCCTGCTCGTTCTTTATCCCCAATTCGTTCACTCCCAATGATGACGGCTTGAACGATGTGTGGGGCCCGTCGGTGATTTCGGAGAACCTCTTTGCCAGCTTCACGCTGTACATCTACGACCGCTGGGGCAAGCAGATTCATACGCTGAACGATGTGACAGAAACTTGGGATGGCACTGTGAATGGCAAGTTGCTACCGATAGGCGTCTATTCGTGGGTGGCTCGTTTTACATGTGCCACTTCGCCTGATGAGTTGAAAATGAAGTATGGCAGTGTGACTATTGTTAGGTAATATTCTGTAATAGAGCAAAATAATAAATCATGAAATACATTCGTCTGTTATTGTTGCAAGTGCTTGTCATGTTGGCGTGTGCCTCTTACGCCCAGCTCGACACGGCATTCTGGTTCGTGGCACCGGAAATCAGTTGCTGGAACGGTGGTATGGATAGACCCATCATCTTCAATGTGGCTTCTTTCAACGACTTCCCCGTTAAGGTGAAGGTGTCGATGCCCGCCAATCCCGATTTTCCAGTGATGGAGGAAACTGTTGCGGCCTTTGGAAATGTGACTTTCGACTTGTCAGATTATGTGGATATAGTTGAGAACAGACCGTTGGAAACCAACGGCTCAACACCCAATGAGAGAGTTAAGTATTCTCATACGGCTTTCAATTATGATGTGGCTTTGAATAAAGGCTTGCTGATTGAGGCCTCGGCAGATGTTAGTGTCTATTATTCTGTCGGAATGACGTACTCGGGTGCCAATAACCCCGAGGTATATGCTTTGAAAGGTACAAATGCTTTGGGCACAGAGTTTTATATTCCTGGCCAGACCGACTGCTTTAATGGAAACACCTATCAGCCTACACCATTGAACAGAATCGACATAGTGGCTACGGAAGATAGTACCGAGGTTACCGTTTATCCTGCCAACACCATGTTGAGCCATAATGGTCTGGAGCCCTTCACTACAACACTTAACCGTGGTCAGACATACAGCTGTGTGGCCGTCGACCGTCAGGCAAGCAACCACTTGCAAGGTACGCGTGTTACATCTACCAAGCCTATCGCCATTACTCTGACGGACGATATGTTGGACAATGGTGGTCAGGATTTGATTGGCGACCAGTTGATTCCTGTGGAAAGATTGGGTTCGGAATTTATTGCTATCAAGGGTTCTTTGAATAGAGACAGGGATAAGGTTTATGTTACAGCTGTGGAGAATGGTACGGAAATCTATTTGAATGGAGCTTCAAATGCTGAAGCAACGCTGAATGCGGGAGAAACCTATGGCTTGTCGTTTGGAGGACAACAGACGATGTATTTTATCACTTCGGCACCTGTTTATGCTTGGCAGCTTACCGGCATGGGCGGTGAGTTTGGCGCTGCTGTGCTGCCTCATATTACTTGTACGGGCTCTACAGGTGTAACCTATACACGTAACAAACTGAGCTGCAGTAGTGGAAAGAAGATGATATTGAACATTACAACAGAGCAGGGTAATGAGGAGGGCTTCTTGTTCAATAACGGCAATGACTTTATTCAGGCATCCGATTTCCATGAGGTGCCTGGCACAAATGGTCATTGGATTTATGCATCCAAAGAGGTGCCTGTGTCAAAATTAGGTGAGGCACAATCGTTTACATTGACCAATGAGGCTAATTTCCATATTGGTATCTTCGAAGGTGGTACCTCCAACGGCTGCAGTTACGGCTTCTTCAGCGACT
>JAEERB010000163.1 GCA_016285615.1 Bacteroidales bacterium | reverse complement strand
GGGGTCGACAGATTGTGGTTCCTGTGCAGCGGACACATTCGATGCCTCCTTACTGGACTCGGGTTCGACAGATTGTGGTTCCTGCGGAGTGGGCGCATTCGATTCTTCCTTACGAGGTTCTGATTCTACAGGTTGCGGTTCCTGTGGAGCGGACGTGGAGGATGTATGCAGTCGGCGAAGTTCTTCCTCCACGGCCAGCAAAGCGGCTTCATCCAAAATCTCACCCTCGTTGGTCTCCTTATACTGCAGCGCATACTCCCAGAACAGTCGTGCCATATCGGCATTGCCACGGCGTAAAGCCGCCTCAGCCACAGCCAGATAAGAATTAAAAACGCCTGTTTTCGAGCGAAGAATGCCTTTGTAATAATCGTCGTTGCAATAATTGCTCGGCATATTGTGACAGAACTGCTCCAACGTGGTGAACACCTCCAGCGCTTCAGCGGAATGCCCCATTTTTACCAACGAATCACCCGTAGAATAGAGCTTATTATAAAATAATATAGTAAAGTCGGAAATCTGCATCTCATGCTCACGGTCTAAAGCGGCCTCATTATAAAGGAGATGAATCAGATCCAGACATTCATCAAATTGATTATTATCATATAACAGTTTCACTTTCAACAATAAAGCATCCGGATTCAAGCGATTGTACTCCAGTGCACGATCGGTATAATACTCGGCCTCCTGACGGTTGTCGAACATCATTTCATTGACGGCCAGCACATAAAAGAGCGAATCGACCTTTTGGCGACGCTCATTCAGTGTATCGCGCACATTGCGGGCGTAATATGACACGCGGTCGTAATGCCGCAGCAGCGCATAATAATCGGATGCGGAGATGTGGTCATAAAGATATGGCAACTCATTGTCATTGAAGCGTTTCAGTTCCTTTTGCAAATCGCCTGCAAAGAGATAGTGTAGCGAAATTAGTTCGGGATCACTATTATTGAGTTGGCTCACGCGCAGACGGATATCTTCGAGCAACGAGTCGGCTTCGGCACGACTACGGCAATGTTGTGCCGACAGAGGATAAACCCGCGTCAGCAGCAGCATGCCACACATTACCGACAGAAGCCACCGTCTTTGCATGGTAGAAAAACTTTGCGTTACTTAAGCAACAAGTCCTTGATAGCCTGTTCCAGATCCTCGCGCGACGGAGCACCCACAATCATCGCGGGTTGCTTGTTCACAGTGAAGAATATCAGCGTAGGGATGCTGTTGATGTTGAACGCCTGGGCCACCACCGCCGACTTATCGACATTGACCTTATAGACAAGGATTTTATCTTTGTACTTGGCGGCCATATCTTTCAGCGCGGGATTCAGCGCATGGCACGGTCCGCACCAGTCTGCATAGAAATCCACTATGCAAGGCGTAGAACCTTTATACTGAAAGCCTTTGGGGTTGTCGATATCGGTAATCAACTTCACAAACTCGTCGGAAGAGATAACATTGAGTTCGCCAGCGACCACCTTACTCTGTTCTGCAGCAGGTGTAGCAGCTTGATTATCGGAGATTTCCGTCGTTTCATTGGCAGTTGCCACCTCATCGGTCTGCTTGGCGTTGCTATTACCGCACGCCACCAAAACTACGACCAGTGCACACAACAGCCATTGGATTTTGCATTTTTTCATAGGAAAGGTGTTAATGGTTTGAGATGGCAAAAATAGTAAATATTGGATTATAACGATATTCTCCTTTCGTCTATTCTTTAATCTAACGATACAGTATGGTTGACCCAACAGCAAATGGCCTTGCTGTATCGTTCTTCAAAACAAAACATCAATTGGCACATCAAAAACATACTTAAGGAAGGCGAACTCGAACCGATTTCAACTGTCAAGGATTATTTGACAGTTCAAGCGGAAGAAAATGGGATAGCGCTGCACATCCATAACAAAGAATACAACTCAAACAATACAGCTATCTATAACTATCAACCTTCTTGGGATCCCTGAATATCATATTAAATTTATAGGTACCAGCCTCGGATGAATCTGTATAAATGAGTTGAAATTCATCTTTTGTAATATCTATCATCTTGCAATTTTCCGTCTTTGGATCAAGTCCTAACACATTACCATCGTCATCATATTCGTAAAAGAATGGTAACTGCATATAAAGATATAGGGGATCTTCTGCATTATCAAAATGCCAAAGAGCGGGAACTTCCGTTCCTTGCAGGCCTTGTCCTTCTGCACATTGGACATTGGTTTTAATTCGTTCGACACCGTTGTCATCAAAAAAAATCACGTCATCTTTTTCGCATGCTGACAGAAAATCCATTAAGTCAGAAATATCGTCACCAGCTTCCGTTCGGTATGCAGGAGTGATGCTCCCTTCGGCTAATATCCAACCATGTTCAGCTGTTACACATTGTAATAGTGTTGGTTCTGGAGGACTTGGAAACGGACAGGCTGTAAATAAGAATATTGAAGACACCAAGACTAGGATCAAAAGGATTTTTTTCATAGTATTATAGTTTTGATTCTGTTCGGCAAATATAAAATATTTTTTTGACAATCAGATACTTATAAAAAAATCCCCCAAAAAAGCCTCTTGAATCTTGTCATTCATAACTAACAACTACAGTCTATCGGCTAATTAAAGAACTGTCGCACCCTGTTGAAGAAGCTCTTCTCGTTCTTGCCGGGCTTGGGCATAAAGTTCTCCGATTCGGACAGTTTTTGGATGGTGGCACTCTCCTCTTTCGACAACTTCTTGGGCACCCAAACATTCACATTCACGATCAAGTCGCCCATACGGTGCGAGTTCACTTCGGGCAGGCCCTTGCCTTGCAGACGGAGCACCTGACCGCTTTGTGTGCCGGGTTGTATCTTCACACGGGCCTTGCCGTCCAGCAAAGGAATCTCAACACTGGCGCCCAATGCTGCTTGCGGGAAGGAGATGTAATAGTTGAGATAGAGATTGTTACCGTCACGCTCAAAAATATCGTGCTCTACCTCTTCAATCACTACAAGCAAATCACCGTTTACACCGCCATTGAGAGCAGCATTGCCTTTGCCGTGTACCGTCAACTGCATACCTTCGGCCACACCCGACGGGATGTTGATGCTGACAATCTCCTCGCCTTTCACAATGCCTGAACCACTGCAATCGGGGCACTTGTCCTTGATGACCTCGCCCGAGCCGCCGCAGTTGGGACATGTGGTAGCCTGCTGGATAACACCAAACATACTGCGCTGGGTATGAACCACTTGTCCAGTACCTTTACACTGCGGACAGGTAGTGACACCGCTGGCACTTTTGGCACCCGTGCCATGGCAAGTGGGACATGCCACATGTTTCTGGATTTTCAGTTTCTTCTCGCAGCCTTTGGCAATCTCCTCCAACGTCAGTTTCACCTTCACACGAATATCGCTGCCACGGCGTACTCTTTTGGTACGGCCGCCACGACTTGCACCTCCGCCAAAGCCGCCAAAACCACCTCCAAAGCCACCTCCAAGGAAGTCGCCGAAGATATCGCCGAAACGCTCGAAGATGGTGCTCATATCGAAATCGTAGCTGCCACCGCCAGCACCCTGCATACCTGCATGGCCAAACTGGTCATAGCGACTCCGCTTGTCGGGATTGCTCAACACATCGTAAGCCTCCGCCGCCTCTTTGAACTTCTCCTCGGCATCCTTCTTCTCCTGCTCCGTTCCGTTCACCCAGCGGTCGGGGTGATATTGCATGGCCTTCTTACGGTACGCCTTTTTTATATCATCAGCCGACGCCGTCTTCTCCACGCCAAGCACTTCGTAATAATCTCTTTTTTCCATTGTTCTCTGTTTTTTCCTTTCTAATGTATGGCAGACGCATGCAATGCGTCCCTACAATTAATTGGCTACCACTACTTTTGAATAGCGTATCACCTTGTCTTTCATCTTGTACCCCTTCTCCGTCACATCAATCACCTTGTCCTTATCTTCTTCATTCTGGGCGGGGAAATGGGCAACAGCCTCATGCAAGTCAGTATCGAATTTCTCGCCTTTGGCAGGAATTTCTTCCACCGAGAAACGCGTCAGCACCTTGAGCAATTTTTGATAAATCAAATCAAAACCATCTTTAACAGACTGTAAGTCAGTTACATTTTGATTTGCCGCAATAGCTCTCTCAAAATCGTCAATAATCGGCAGCAGTTCCATAATCACCTTCTCCGAAGCCGTTTCTATCAACTCTAATCTCTCCTTGGCGGTACGCTTCTTGTAATTATCGAACTCTGAGAAAAGACGCAAAAAGCGTTCATTCAACTCAACTTTTGCCTTTTCCAGCTCTTCCACTTTCGCTGTCAACTTCTCATTTTCCTCTTTCAACTTGTCATTTTTCTTGCCAAAAAATGATTTTCCTTTCTCCTTACCATTCCTGTCACTGCCATGTTCATTTTCTGTCACACTTTGACTCGTTTCGGCCGTCATATTGTCAGTCGTTTCGGGAGTTTCCTCCAGATTTTCTTTCGTTTCCTCCACATTAGGGTTTTCCACTTCGTTCATAACTATATCTATTTTAACAATTTATCTCGTTAATTATCCTTTCTTATAATGTAAACACACCTTACTTATAGCAAAAACTTTGCCAAGCGGCAAAAATATGACAAAATGTCCTATTTACAATGTAAAGATGCATATCTTTTGTAACAAAAAAGGCCTTTTTCCGTTAATAATAAGTCTTATGGCAACGCGTATTTGCAAGGATGCCAACTTTTTTTTGAAACAAAGAAAAAAAAGAGTACCTTTGCACTCGCAAAACAAAATTATAAATCGGAATGTAGGACAGCACTGTTTTATCCCAAAAAGGAAAGGAGGTTATTATGGTTGATACCATTAGTTTCGGCACGCTGAAATGGCACCATATCACGGATCCCACCATTGAGGACTTGGACTTTTTAAGAGATAACTTCCATTTCCACCCCTTGGACATAGATGACTGTTCGAGTTTTGTACAGCGCCCCAAGATAGATATTTACGACGACTATTACTTCCTTGTGCTGCATTTTCCTTTGCTGGACAAGCGCAATAATATTCTCAAGACCGAGGAGACCAAGATTTTCTGGGGTCACGACTATCTGATTACGGTGGGCAACTCGCACTATGTAGTGCAAGACCTGTTCAATCTGGCCAAGTTGGACAAGACAGAGCTGGAAGAGGATGACCTGCGCGGCACCAGCGACATTATCCTCTACAAAGTGCTGGAGAGGATGATGAAAGAGACCTTCCTATTGGTAGAATT
>JAEERB010000162.1 GCA_016285615.1 Bacteroidales bacterium | reverse complement strand
GCAAGACATCCCTTATCGTTTTTCTTCAACTATTTCTACTTTTAGGAGGCTCTCTTTACGGTCAAAACAAAAACATACTACCACCCGCCATGGGCTGGAGTTCGTGGAACGCTTTCGGCATTGGCATTACCGACAACACCATTATGCAGCAAGCAGATTTGCTGGTAAAAACAGGACTTTCTACCGCTGGCTATAAGCAAGTCAATATCGACGACTGCTTTTTCGGTTACCGAGATGCTGACGGCTTTATGACAGCCAACACACTGCGTTTTCCTGGTGGCATGGAAGCGGTGACAGATCACATTCACCGTCTTGGCCTTAAGGCGGGCATCTACAGCGATGCCGGAGACAACACCTGCGCAAGCAAAAGCGTAGCCACCAAAGATCCGTATGGTATCGGAGCAGGACTCTGGCAACACGAAGCACAAGATGCCCAACGTTACTTCAACGACTGGCACTTTGATTTCATCAAAATAGATTATTGCGGTGGAAGAAACCTAAAATTATATGAACCAGAAAGATACAGCTATATAAAACATATTTTCGACAGTGTCGTCACACGCCCTTTCAGTATCAATATCTGTTGCTGGCACTATCCGGGCACGTGGGCCTCACAAATAGGCGACTCGTGGCGTATTGGCAGCGATTTGATACCCTCATGGGAATCGGTCTGCTATATGATGAAAAAGAACATGTACCTCTCGGCTTACGCTGGCGATGGCCACTACAACGATATGGACATGCTGGTGGTCGGCTTCAGCAACAAAGCCTCTTCCCTATCCAAAGGCAGCTACTTGACCAAGGAAGAGGAAGAAGCCCATTTCGGACTTTGGTGCATCATGTCATCGCCACTGATACTCGGTTGCGACTTAACGTAT
Source organism: Bacteroidales bacterium (assembly GCA_016285615.1). The sequence continues at coordinate 4,357 of JAEERB010000162.1, read as the reverse complement.
ATCTCGCCGCAAACACTTGAAATAGTGACCAATCCTGAGCTGATTGCCGTCAACCAAGACCGACTGGGCTTGCAGGCACACGTAGTTCAACACGAAGGGGCTGGTTATGTATTGGCCAAAGATCTCCACAAGCTGCGCGGCAAAACACGCGCCGTGGCCCTATACAACCCTTCCGACTCTGACTACCACTTCGCCGTTGCAGCCAGCTTTCTGGAACTTGATGGAATGCTAAAAATCAGAGATTTAACTCACCGAAAAGATTTAGGCAAAGACCAACATCTTTTTATGGATTTGCCGCCACACAGCGCCACTATTCTCTCTGTCAAAGGTAAAAAAAGATTGGAACCTATCCGTTACGAGGCCGAATGGGGCTTTATTCCAGCCTACAACGACATTCCCGGCTACGAGAACGCACAATATGTCGAAGTCCAAGGTGCAAGTTGTCAGGCAGGCGTCAGCGGATTGGGCGGCGACAAAGAACTTTGCCTGCAATGGAATAACATCCATCGCAAAAAAAGCGGAGAATACTCATTGCTAATCTGTTATAAAACCGATGTAAATTGCCCCATTGAATTGGTTGTGAACGGAGAAACAAAATCGGAAACTCTTTGGGCTTATGACGGTTGGTCTATTTTAAGAACCAAAAACAATATCACTTTGCATAAAGGCTACAATTCTATCCAAATCGGCAATGACAATACCGCCATGCCAGCCATCATCGACTACATCGAACTTCAACCAAAGTAAATAATTATTAATCAACACTCTATGATTTTCGTCAAGATATATCGTTTTTTTAAAACCAGAAAACCACTTCTTTATACCCTTATGGTGCTTAGCAGCGCCGTATTTATTTATTTCGGCCTGAAAGTCAAGTACCAGGAAGATTTGTCGCAACTGCTGCCATCGACCGAATCATCGGATAGCGGCTTAGTTTTCGGCAATCTGAAAGTCAAGGACAAGATTTTTGTCCAGATGACTGGAGCCGAGCCCGAGATAATGGCTGGCTACGTTGACGAGTTGATGGATTCCATTCTGCTCGACACCACAGGCATTGCCAACACCTTATACAAACTGGATGCCGACATGGCCATCAGTGCGCTAGACTATGCGCTGATGCACATTCCTTCGTTGGTCGACACTTCGATGTATGCCCGTTTTGACGAAGCCATCGCCCATGCTGACGAGACCATGGCACGCAATGAAGATCTCATCATGACCGATGAGACTGGCAGCATAACCGAGATGGTCTCCACTGACCCGCTCAACCTGCGCGAATGCCTGATGCCTAACCTATCGGGCGGTATGGGCTTCACCTTAGTTGACGGCCACCTTTTCTCGCACGACAGCACCGTCGCGCTGATGTTCATCTCCCCCGCCTTCAAGTCGTTTGACTCCGATGCTGCCACGCACCTAATCAGGCGAATAGAACGCCGCATGGCCGAATTCAGCGCTTCGCACAGCGACGTGCAGTTGTATATGCATGGTGCTCCTGTGCGGTCGGTAGGCAACTCTCACACTATGCGCCGCGACATCGCCTTAACCATCGGCATATCCCTCATTATCATACTTATCGTTCTCTGTTTCAGTTTCAAGAGTTTCCGCATCATCTGGCAGAATGTGCTTCCCGTCTTTTACGGCACCTTTTTTGCCATGGCTTGCATGTACTGGCTTAAAGGCGGTATGTCACTCATGGCGCTGGGCATCGGCTCTGTCATTTTGGGTGCTGGACTCAGCTACTGTTTGCATATCATTATACATCAGCGCTTTGTAGGAAGTATAGAGAAGATGCTGGCCGACGAAGCCGTGCCCGTTTGTTTAGGATGTCTCACCACCATCGGTGCCTTTCTCGGCCTACTGTTCACCAAAAGTGAGCTGTTGCAAGACTTCGGCCTCTTTGCCACTTTCGCCCTGATTGGCTGCACCTTCTTTGCCCTCATCTTCCTTCCCCACCTCCTCAAGGAAGACGACACTACCCGTCACGAGGCCATTTTCAAGATAGTGGACAAGGTTAACAATTTCCCCTATGACAAAAGTCCCTGGATAATCACTCCTTTGGTCATCGCCATTTTAGTGGGCATCATCATGACGCCTAAAGTGCAATTTGACAATAACTTAAAACATATCGGCTACGAAAGCGATAACCTGTTAAAATCGGAAGCCCTCTATGCCGAAAAGAATGTTCAGGGTGATATGCAGCGGTATTATGCCGTGGCCGCCCCTGACTTAGATGCTGCCTTGGAAGCCAACCAATTGCTGTCGCATGTTTTAGACTCACTGCATCAAGCCAAAGAGCTAAACTCTTATATGCCAGTCGTTTCAATGCTCTTCCAATCGGAGAAAGAGCAGGAAATGCGCATTGCCAAGTGGAAAGAATACTGGACTCCTGAGAAAATCAACGAGGCGGAGGAGGCCATCTATCGTGCAGCACGCAAATATCAAATCGACCCGTCCACTTTCGCACCCTTCCGTGCGATGGTCGAGATGGACTATGAGCCTGGCTATCTGTACGAAGCCGATATCATCCCCGAAGGACTCCTTTGCAACTTTATCGAAGAAAGTGAAGGCAAATACATGATATTCAATGCGGTTCAATTAGATAACGACAAGAAAGACGCCATAGACCAACGTATTGCAGCCTTACCACACGCAGTAGTTGTGGACCCGTTCTACTACACAGGGAACATGATTTCACTGATTCACAGCGATTTCAATACTACCTTGCTCATTTCATCCATCTTCGTACTCATCGTCTTGCTAGTATCGTTCCGCAACATCCTGATTGCGCTGATTGCCTTCATGCCGATGTTTTTAAGCTGGTATGTGGTACAAGGCTGGATGGCCGTTTTCGGACTGCCGTTCAATCTTATCAACATCGTCATCTCCACTTTCATCTTCGGCATAGGTGTCGATTACAGCATTTTCGTTATGCAAGGATTGATAGCCGAAGCGCGACAAACTGACACTCAGCTGCTTAACTACCACAAAGCAGCGGTATTCTTCTCTGCATTTGTGCTGCTGGTAGTCATCCTCTCCATGATGTTTGCCACACATCCCGCCATCCGCTCCATTGGCGTAAGCACACTGATTGGCATGGCCTCGACCATACTCATCACCTACTCGTTGCAGCCCCTCTTCTTCAGATGGGCGATGAAGTTGCCGTGGATGAGGAAGAGAGTGGAGAGATGAGAGATGAGAACGGAGAGATGAGAACGGAGAGATGAGAACGGAGAACTGAAAACTGTTAATTATAAATTATTCATTGCTAATTGATAATTATAACATGAAACGCCTGTCTATCATTATTTTATTGGGATGTTTATGGTTGGGCACGTCGGCGGTGGCGCAAGAATCACTGACCGACACCAGTGGACTCTCCATTCGGACACAAATAACTTATACTCAGGCAACTCCCATTGGCAGACTACAACCCAAAGCACTCTGCTTCGACTTCTACACCCTCCCGAGCGATGCCGATACGCTCAAACCGCTGGTCATCACTGTTTTTGGCGGTGCCTTCGTCGCCGGCTCACGCACATACGAAGATATGATTGCCTGGTGCGTACAACTCGCCCGCCGCGGCTACTCGGCAGCCACTATCGACTACCGACTGTTACCACCCTCACAATTCACCACCGACAACCTCATTCGCGCGGGCTACATGGCTGCGCAGGATGTGAGCACCGCCGTACGCTATTTTAAAGCCCACAGCGACGAGTACGGCATCGACACGAACCGAATATTCCTGTTGGGCAATTCAGCCGGCTCGGTGGCCATTTTGCACCAACTTTACATGGACGAAGATGAGCGTCCACAAGCCACACTGGAACCGGAGCGACTGCCGGCCATGCACGCCATGGGCGATTCGCTGCTGCGCCGCCACACACCCGATGTAGCAGGAGCTGTACTTCTGTGGGGCGCCCTTTTCGACACCACCATGGTCGACCTGGACGAGCGAACACCACTCTGCATGATTCACGGCCAAAACGACAAAGTGCTGCCCATAACCTCGGGATACGCCTTCTCGAAGAAATTCTTACCCATCGTTTATGGCTCGGAATCTATTGCCACCAAACTGAAAGCCAACGGCTTCAATAATTCAGAACTGCACATCTTCAGCGGTGAAGCCCATGCGTTCTACTTCAAGTACATGGCTATGTTCCAGTTAGACCCGACCAAATTCAACCTTTGCCTCGATTTTGCACTGAAGTTTATGAATAATGTACAATTAACAATTAACAATTGATAATTTAGTTTAAAGTTTTACTACTCACTGTTCACTTCTCACTAAATAATCTCCTTAACTCCTTAGTTCCTTAACTTCTTAACTCTAAACACCAATCATTATTCACTGCTC
>JAEERB010000161.1 GCA_016285615.1 Bacteroidales bacterium | reverse complement strand
TCCGCATGGTGCGAAGAGGACCCGTGGCAGAAATACTACCTCCGCGGTGAGGAGGCCAGCTGCAAAGTGATTCCTGTGGGCAGCATCCTGACGATGGTCGGCACGGGCAGCGAGATGAACGGCGGCAGTGTCATCACCAACCACGCCGAAGGACTGAAAGTAGGCAAAGTGTTCGGTCCCTACGCCTTCCCGAAATTCACCATCCTCAACCCGACATTCACTTACACAGTTCCTCAATATCAGATGGTTGCGGGCTTCTACGACATCATGTGCCACATCTTGGAACAGTATCTGAGCGACGATGACGACAACACCACCGACTACATCGCCGAAGGGCTGATGCAATCGCTGATACGGAGCAGTCGCGTGGCAGTGAAGAACCCGCGCGATTACGAAGCACGCTCGAACATTATGTGGACAGCCACATGGGCACTGAACACGCTCCTCAAAATGGGCAAATCCACCGACTGGGAAGTGCACATGATTGGCCAAGCCGTTGGCGCCCACACCAATGCCACCCACGGCATGACCTTAGCGGCCGTTTCGATGGCCTACTACCACCATATTCTGGACGCCGGCCTGCCCAAATTCGTGCGCTTCGCCCAAAACGTTTGGGGCATCCACGGCGAAGGCAAATCTGACCGACAGATTGCAGAAGATGGCTTACAAGCATTAGAGGCATGGATGCGTGAAATTGGCGTTGTGCTGCACCTGAAAGAGCTCGGCGTCACCGAAGAGATGATTCCGGCCATTGCCAACAGCACCTTCCTGCTCACTGGCGGCTACAAGACGCTTACCCGCGAGGAAGTTATTGAAATACTGAAAGAAAGCATGTAATGAGGGCCAACTACGAAATCATTTCCGAACGGCAGGAAAAGGTGTTGCGCTATTTGGAAGAGCATGACATTCCGTTTACGACCTACAACCACCCTGAAGGCAAGACCATCGAGGAGGCCAAGCGGTGGTGGCACGACGACGGCAGTATGCATTGCAAGAACATCTTCATGCGCAACCACAAGGGCGACCAGCACTACCTGATCTGCTTCCCCTGCGACGACGACTTGGCCATTCACGACATCGAGCACTGGCTGAAGGATGTATTAGTTTCACAAGGGATGAAAGCACCCGGCAAGCTCTCGTTCGCCTCACCTGAACGGATGATGCGCTACTTAGGCCTGGAACCAGGCAGTGTCAGCCCTTTCGGCTTGATTAACGATACGGAGCACCACGTGATACTATTCTTAGACAGGCGACTGAAAGATGCGCCTTCACTGAGTTTTCACCCAAACGACTGCCGCGGCACGGTGGTCATCACCCAAGAGGCGTTTCAAAAGTACTTGACCAGCGTAGGCAATAAAGTGGAATATATTTGTACAGAGGCGAACTCCTAAATTACCGTTCAAACGACAGCTGGAGGAGATAAAGCCCCTTGTTGTCAGCCTCTTTGGCTTGGGTAGCAAGCTGCCCGATGGCAGATTCTGCACTGCGACCGACATCTATGATAAGGCCGTGCTTCATGTCCGTGAAAGCCGTGAGCATGGCCACATCGCCATTGCTGTCGCCGGCAACCAGCACAGGTCCAGCATTGCCATGCGAAGGAGCCATATACGCACGGATGCAGTCCACCTTCCCCTCCCTATTGGGCTGCTCATAATTTTGGTCAAACTGCGCTACAATCCTCTCTCCCGCAACAAAACGGAGTCCAAACACCCTATCTGCAGACAGGCCGAGCCCTAACACAGGATCGCAGGCCAGCGCTTCCACAATGAGTTCCAAAGAGGCAGAACAGATATACGTGTCAATCCCCGCCTCTTCGAGACAGCGATACAGATTTTTCATCTCGGGAGAGAGCCAGATGCCGCGTTGCACATCGCCACCCCAACGGCCGTCGGGCGAGCGCCACTGCTCAACAGCCAACTTGTTCCTACCCAAATGCTCGACAATGGCATCATGGACAAGCGCTTTGGCCTCGGCTTCGGTATAGCCTGCCAACAATCCGGGCTGCCAAAGGTAGGTCACCCAACTGCCCCACTGCTCATCCATCGCCTCCATAAGAGACAACATGCGAGCACGAAAGTCAAGGTACTCGTCTGATTGACGAATGACTTCGATGCTTTCGCCTGCATCCAACCTCGACTTAAGAGTTTGATACTCAGCCAACAGAGCATCCCCCATCTCTGCGTAAGTCAGTCCCATCTCTGGCATTGCCTCTTCTGGTGTTGGAATGCCGTCCAAGAAGTGATGGATGGGGGCATCAGCAAAACGCAGATGCTCAATCTGATATACCCAGAGGGCATTCGAAATATCGTGCACAATGGATGTTTGGTCGAAATCGAACACGGCATACGAGCCATGCCCAGCATTGGCCATAAGTTCATTAAGTGCTTCCCGCACCTGCGGGTCCCACTTGCCTTCCTGAAGGATTACCGCTTCAGGTTCACGGGTACAAGATACTGCCAGCAATAGGCAGAGGGCGCTGATGAAAAATTTTCTAATCATTTACCGATGATGAATTTCTGAATACACAATGAATTTACAATATTACAAAAAATTCTTCCAAAAAACCGTTGTAAAAAAGTGACAAAATACATATCTTTGCAGCCGAAAAAACAACCGTATGCTAGTTGCCTTTAAACTCTTGGGCTGCATTGCCCTTTTGATATATGGCATGAAAGTCATGAGCGAGGCCCTGCAGAAAATGGCGGGTCCGCAACTGCGCCACCTTCTGGGCGCCATGACCACCAACCGCTTCTCTGGCGTCGCCACCGGCGCCCTCGTCACTGTCGCTGTCCAATCTTCGGCGGCCACCACGGTTATGACGGTTTCGTTTGTCAACGCCGCCCTCCTCACACTGGCGCAGGCTATCTCCATCATCATGGGCGCCAACATCGGCACCACGATGAGCGCCTGGATTATGTCGGCAGGCTTCTCCTTCAACATCATCAACGTGGTGTGGCCAGCCTTCCTCATCGGCATTGTCCTCATCCAGATGGGCAAACACCGCTACATCGGCGATTTCCTCTTCGGCTTGTCATTCTTGCTTTTTGCGTTGGGCATGCTACGACAGACCGGCATTGAAATGGACCTTGCCAGCAAGCCCGAAGTGGTGAACTTCTTCGCCTCGTTCGACTCGGGAAGCTACCTTACCATTCTGCTTTTCCTACTCATTGGCACTATTCTGACCTTCATAGCCCAATCCTCCGCAGCGCTCATGGCCATTACCATGGTGCTCTGCTCTACCGGCGCCATCTCCATCTTCCAGGGCATTGCACTGGTTATGGGCGAAAACATCGGTACCACGCTCACCGCCAACCTTGCAGCCCTGTCGGCCAACACACAGGCGCGAAGAGCGGCTATGGCACACTTGCTGTTCAATGTTTTCGGCGTCATTTGGGTACTGATAGTGTTCTATCCTTTCGTGAAATTGGTTTGCCGCATCGTTGGCCTTGACCCGACGGCAGACACCATCGATACGGCGCGACTTACTTTTGCGCTGGCGACATTCCACACAGGATTCAACGTTATCAATACAACCCTGCTCATCGGATTCATCCCGCAGATAGAGAAAATCGTCTGCAAAATCATACGCTCCCAGAAGGTTGACGATGAAGACGAGTTCCGCCTGCAGTACATCCGCGGCGGTATTATGAAAACCCCTGAAATCTCCGTCCTGCAGGCACAGAAAGAGATTATCGTCTTTGGCGAGAAGACACAGCGTATGTTCGCACTGGTGCAGGAACTTTATAACACCAAAGATGAGCAGACCTTCACCAAACTATTCGAGCGAATACAGCACGGCGAAGAAGGCAGCGACCGTATGGAAAACGAGATTGGCCGCTACTTGGGCGATGTGGGCGCGGCTCACCTTTCCGATGAGACCAAAGAGAAAATCCGCGCCATGCTCCGCCAGATTGGCGAGCTGGAGTCTGTAAGCGACAGCTGCTTTAACTTGGCACGCACCATTCGCCGAAAGCGAAACAGCAAGATTGCCTTCACCCAACAGCAAGACGAAGGCATTCAGAAGTTATTCGGTCTTGTGAATGAAGCGCTTACGAGAATGAACGCCCTTCTCTCCGGCCGAAAGGAAGAGTACGACATTGCGCAGTCGGAAGATATGGAACACCAGATCAACGCTTGTCGTAACAGCCTCAAGCAACAGAATATCGAAAACCTCAACGCCCGCTTATACGGTTACGATGAAGGCACCGTCTTTGCCGACCTGTTCAACGAATGCGAAAAGACGGGTGATTACATCATCAATGTGGTGGAAGCCCGTATGGGTGCGGTAAGAAACGGCATCCGCTTCCGCGGCATCCAGATTGATACGGACGCGAAAACAATCAGCGTGGACGGTGAGGAGGTTTCTTTCACCAAAAGCGAATACGAACTGCTGAAATTCTTCCTGGAGAACAGGGATAAGGTTTTCTCTAAAGACCAACTGCTTTCGGCTGTATGGCCCGATGATGCTACAGCCACACCACATTTGGTGGAAATGACCATCGCGCACATACGAAGGAAAATCGGCCCCTATGCCGACAACTTAGTGGAACTCCAAGGCTGGGGCTACTCATTCCAAGAATAACGCCCCTACTCCCTCTTTTTCCGTTTGATTTTGTGTAAGAAGAAATTGAAGGCTTCAAGACCTATCAATACCAAGACGGTACTGGCAGTGGCGATGATATACATGCCGCCGCCGCAAGCTAAGCCAATCGCGGCAGTAACCCACAAACAGGCCGCCGTGGTGATGCCGCTGACTATATTCTCACTCTTATGAAAGATAATCGCGCCGGCGCCAATGAAGCCGATGCCCGAAACCACCTGCGCCGCAATACGCGCCACATCCCAGCGGGAAGTCGCCACCATGGGCACAGTGCTAAAACCATAGGCCGACACAATCATAAACAGCGCAGAGCCAAGCGCCACTAAGAAATGCGTGCGGAAACCCGCCTCCTTGGCACGGTATTCACGCTCCAAACCTATCAAGCCACCCAACACCGTGGCCGCAAATATACGCAGTACAAAATCCCACTCAGACATACAATTACAATTTACAATTTATAATTTACAATGTATAATGATGATTCAATTCACGATTCACAATGCACAATTCATAAAATAGTTTTTAGTTATTAGTTTTTAGTTGTTAGCGATTTTATCACTGTTCACTTCTCACTGTTCACATCTCACTTAATAGCATCATAATTCCATAACTCCATAATTCTCAACTTCTTAACTCCTTAGTTCCTTAACTCCTCACT
>JAEERB010000160.1 GCA_016285615.1 Bacteroidales bacterium | reverse complement strand
CGCCAAAGAACCAGGTGTGATGAATTTGATTATCAAATGCTTATTGCTACTGGTGCTGTTCCCGCTCTTTGCCGTCTCTTTAGCTATCACTTGGCCTGCTGTGTTTATTCCTCATGTGATGTACCACAAGAAAATCAATGGCGCAGAAGATGAGATGTTCCGCAGCACATGGAATTTGGGCTTCGCAGCGTTGGCAACATTGCCACTACTTTGGGTGCTGCCAGCTATCATTATGCTCTTTATCAAACCCTTGTGGGCTCTATGTTTCTTCTTTGGCTATCCCATTCTGACTTATATTGTTCTGAGATATTGTCGCCTTTTTGGCAAAACCTGCGGCGTATGGCGTTTTATTACAGGCAAGGATTCAAAACGGATAGTGAAAGAAAGGAGAGAGGCGATAGAGGAACTGGGAATTTAAGAGTGGAGAACTGAGAACGGAGAACGGAGAGTTGAAAACTGAAAACTGAAAATTGAAAATTGAAAACTGAAAACTGAAAAGTGAGAAGTTAAGAAACTAAGAAACTAAGGTGTCCTCTTAACTTCTTAACTCCTTAACTGAAATATAAAAACGAATATTATGAACAATATGACAAACAGAAGAGTGGTTATTACTGGCATGGGCATTTGGTCGTGTTTGGGAACTACTTTGGAAGAGGTGAAGGACTCGTTGTACAATGGCAAGTCGGGCATCATCTTCGCGCCCGAGCGCAAGGAGATGGGCTTCGAATCGGGACTGACGGCTTCCGTTAAGCAGCCCGAGCTGAAGGGACTTGTTGACCGTGCTCATCGCGTGTTTATGCCCGAGGAGGCACAATACGCTTATATGGCTACGGTGGATGCCTTGAAAATGGCCAAGTTGGATCAGGATTATCTTGAAACTCATGATGTTGGCTTACTTTACGGTAACGACAGCAGTGCCGACGCTGTAGTGAAAAGCGTGGACACCATGCGAAACAAGAAAAACACTCGTCTGGTTGGCTCTGGCGCCATCTTTCAGTCGATGAACTCGACGGTGACCATGAATCTGGGCTGTCTGTTCAAACTGCGCGGCATCAACATGACGGTTAGCGCCGCCTGTGCCAGTGGCTCGCACGCTATTGGCTTGGGTTCGCTGCTCATTAAGTGGGGCTTGCAAGACTGTGTTGTCTGTGGTGGTGCCCAAGAGGTGAATCCCTTCTCGATAGGCAGTTTCGACGGCATTGGTGCCTTCTCGAAACGCGAAGACGAACCTGAGAAAGCTTCGCGTCCCTTCGATGCCAACCGCGATGGTCTGGTGCCTGGTGGTGGTGCTGCCACGGTCGTGATAGAGACTTACGAATCGGCCGTGCGACGCGGTGCGCCCATCATTGCCGAAGTGCTCGGCTATGGCTTCTCCTCCAATGGTGACCATATCTCTTCTCCCAATGTGGAAGGTCCCCAGAAATCGCTGTTGATGGCACTGGAACAGAGCGGTGTCAGCAAGGAGCAGATAGGCTATATCAACGCTCATGCCACCTCAACCTCTGTGGGTGATACCAACGAGGCCAAAGCCATTTACGCCGTTTTCGGTGATAAGATGCCGCCTGTAACCTCCACCAAAGGTCAAACGGGCCACGAGATGTGGATGGCGGGTGCCAGCGAAGTTATCTATTCCATCCTGATGATGAAAAACCACTTCATCGCCGCTAACCTTAACTTCGAGCACGGCGACGACGATACCGCCAAACTTAACATCCCCGCAAAGCGCATCGATAATTACGATTTCGACATGTTCCTTTCCAACAGTTTCGGCTTTGGCGGAACGAACTCGACATTGATAATCAAGAATTTATAATTTATAATTAAGACAAAGAACAGAGAACCAAGATCCAATTCATAATTCACAATGCACAATTCATAATTATTTTTATTGTTTCACATCTTAACTACTTAGTTTCTTAACTTCTTAACTATTCACTACTCACTTTTCACTTTAAAATTAATAACCTTATAACCGGAAAATTTAATAATTCAATCATACTACTATGGAAAAAGAAGAAATGATTAAAAAAATGGTGTCGGTGCTGGCATCAGAATTTGAAGTAGAGGAAGATATCCTCAAACCAGAGGCTAATATCAAAGAAACCATGCACTTGGATAGCTTGAGCTTGGTTGATATGGTTGGTTTGGTGGATGAAGAGTTCGGCGTGGAGATCAAGACCGCCGACCTGCCGACCATCAAGACTTTTGCCGACTTGTACGACTATGTCTTCACCCGCTTGTCATAGTACCTGCGACATCGCAAGTCTCATCCCGCAGCGGCCTCCCATCATGATGGTGGAAAGTTTCACGTACGAGGACGCGCAGCATTGCCAGTCGGAGCTGACCATCGCCGAGGATAACATCTTCGTGGACGAAACGGGTCGCATGGCCGAAGAAGGCATACTGGAGCATATAGCTCAAACGGCGGCCGCCTACGTGGGCAAGTGTCGTCTGGATGCGGGTGAGGAGGTCAACATGGGCTACATCGGCGACATTAAGCGCTGTGTCATCAGTGCGCCGATGCCTGTGGTGGGCGATGTGCTACATACGCAGATGCAAATTGTGTCGCAAGTGGGCAATATCACCATGATTGCTGCCGAGACCACTGTGGCTGGGCGTACCGTGGTGACCTGCCGTATGAAATTGGCCAATTAAAAACTTTAGAAACGATGCCAAGATTGTCTGAAACCATTGAGCGTAAGGTCTCTTTCCATGATTTGGATGCAATGGGCGTGGTTTGGCATGGCCATTATCTGCTTTATATGGAGGAGGCGCGCGAGGCGTTTCTCAACAAGTATGGCACCGGCTATATGCAGATGTTGGATGCTGGCTATTTTGAACCCATCACGCATCTGGACCTCAATTATAAGGGCTCGTTTGTCTATGGCGACCAGATGAGGATTGAGATTGAATACGAACCCTCCTATAAGGCCTGTATCATCTTTAAATACAGGTTCTTCCGAGTGAGTGACGGCAAGTTGATGACCGAAGCGACGACCACCCAGCATTTTGTCACGAAGGAGAGGCGTGAACTGGAGTTGTTGCGTCCCGATTTTTATCGCGAATGGCAGGAAAAATGGCATGTGTTTGATGATGAATAAGATTATGAATAACAATAAGTTGTATGATGTATTGGCACAAGACGGTTCGTCGTTTCTGCTTAAGATGAAAGACGAACATGTGGTCTATCCAGGTCATTTTCCTGGACAGCCCATCACGCCGGGTGTGCTCACCATGCAGATGGTTCGCGACTGTGTGAATTTGTTGCTTGATAAGCAGTTACACTATACGACTGTCAAGAATTGTCGCTTTGTGGCCATGGTGCGTCCTGGCGACAAATTGCGGCTTAACCTGCAGACAGAAGTTACCGGTGATTCGGTTGTTGTGAAGGCTGTCTTGGCAGGTGCCGACAGCGAAGAGGATATTCGCCTCCAGGTGGATGCAGAATTGCAATAACATTCTATGAGTAAGTACGATGTAATAGTTATCGGTGGCGGTTTTGCCGGACTGACCTGCGCTTTGGCGTTGGCCAAGGAGGGCAGGGTGGTTGGTGTGCTTGAGAAAGAGCCGGTAGCTGGAGGTGCTTTCCAATCGTTCAAGCGGAAAGGGCAGCGGCTCGAGACGGGTTTCCATTTTGTGGGTGGTGTGCAAGAGGGCGAAGTGATGTGGCCGATAATCAACTATTTCGGACTGGAAACACTGCCTTGGCAGCCGTTGGATGAAACACCACTCGAAGTCAATGTGCGTGGGCGCCATTTTGAGTTGCACCGCGGCTACGATGCGTTTGTGGAGTCGCTGGCAGCAGAGTTCCCGTCGGAACGGCGGGCGTTGCAGCAGTTGGCAGATTTGCTCAAAGATTTGAACCAACATATCTACGAAACCATTTTGCCTGGCACCGAGGGCAAGATAAGTCCCTTGATGGCAGTCTCGGCCAAAGAATACTTGGAAGAACATTTTGCCAATCCGTTATTGCGCGATGTACTTTGTGGTCAGTCGATTACCACCGAGTTGGGCGACAAGTTGCCGCTCTATTCTTTTTTGCAGTCGCTCAACACTTTCGTACAAGGTTCGTACAGGCTGGCAGGTGGTGGAGAGGCTTTGATTCAGCGACTGGTCGACAATTTGACAGCCGAAGGCGGTGAGTTGAAGACCCGTTGTGCGGTGGAGCAATTTTGCGTAGGCGAGGATGGAAGGGTGCGTGCCGTACGTTGTGACGATGGTGTTGAGTACGAAGCCGATATGTTCATCTCGACCTTGCATCCTGCGCTGACGGTGGCAGCCATTCCCGAATGTACGCAGGTGCGCAAGATCTATCGCAAGCGGTTGGGCAATCTGGTGAATACGACGGGCATGTTCACGGTGCAGCTGGTGTTGAAGCCGGGGACGGTACCTTATAAAAAACGGAATATCAGCATTTTCAATGCCGATGACTTGTGGCATACGCCTTGCGGCAAAGATGACAAGGTGCAGAATATGCTCATCAGTTACAATGTGCCGACGGGCGACCCGCGGTGGGCTGACAATATAGACTTGCTCACGCCAATGACGTGGGATGCCGTCAGCGAGTGGGCTGATAGTCGGGTAGGGCGGCGCCCTGAGGAGTACCGCCAGTTGAAGCAACGCAAGGCGGAAGAATGCATTGCCTTGGCGTGCAAGTATCTGCCTGAGTTACAGAATAATATTGTCGAATACTGGACCAGTACCCCCTTGACGTACCGCGACTATACCGGCACGCAGAACGGCTCGGCCTATGGTGTGCGCAAGATGTGCGACAACCTGCTGGGCACAGTGCTGTCGCCCGCCACGCCATTTCCCAATCTCCTAATGGCAGGCCAGAACATGATGCTGCACGGCATGATGGGCACCGCGATGACCTCGCTCAGAGTGTGCAATGCGATTTGTGGGAAGAATTTGGTGGGGTAGCTAAAGAGCAATGCGCTCTTTAGCTGGTACAGGCTGTTGACAATCTCGCCTCGTCAATGCTAAAAAACTCTTTTACTTCCCCTCAATATCCTTGAAGTATTTTACGGTTCCGTAGGTCAGCTCGTCGCAGGCAGCGTCATCACAAACGATAATGCCTTTGGGGTGGAGTTGGAGGGCGGAAACCGTACACATTTGACTTACAGCACCTTCAATGGCGGCAGCCAAAGCTCTGGCTTTGCTATGACCGTTGGCCAGTATCATCACTTCGCGGGCATCCATCACGGTGCCAACGCCGACAGTCAGTGCGGTCTTCGGCACAAGGTTGATGTCGTTGTTGAAGAAACGTGAGTTGGCAATCACCGTGTCC
>JAEERB010000159.1 GCA_016285615.1 Bacteroidales bacterium | reverse complement strand
GATGTTTAAAATTCCAGGTTGGGGTGGATTGATAATCATGTGTGTTGTGACGGTGTTGATTTCACTCGTTGCGGATGCATACATTCTTTTAAGTAAAGAAGAAAGAGAAAAAATCGTTAGTGCATTGTTGTTCAGACAAAATAAGTAATGGCAAATAATAAAATTAAATCAAACAAGGCAATATGGAAAACGTTGTAAATCAAAAGAATAAAAAAATACTTTTGATACATATCCCGATGTCAATATGTAACTTTCGTTGCCATTATTGTTACATTGCCCAAAGGCCAGTCCATTTTCAGGGAATACAACCGGAAATGGAGTACACGCCCGAGCAGGTAGCGTACGCCCTTCGTTTGGAAAGGATGGGTGGTCCCTGTTTTATGAATTTCTGTGCAGAAGGAGAGACACTTCTTGTGAAGGATTTGGATTTGTATGTGAAAGCGCTATGTGAACAAGGTCATTTTGCCGAAGTTGTGACAAATTTATCCTATACTCCTAATCTTGAAAAGTTTCTCTCATGGGATAAAGAACTTCTCAAGCATCTGGAATTTAAATGTTCATTTCACTATCTTGAACTAAAGAAGAAAGGTTTATTGGACGTTTTTGCAGACAATGTCAATAAAATTTGGGCGGCCGGTGCATCGGCTAACATAGAAATTACGCCTTCCGATGAATTGATTCCTTTTATTGATGAGGTCAAGGAGTTTTCTATGAAACATTTTGGAGCATTACCCCATCTAACCATCGCCCGAGATGACCGAACCAAGGGCATTGAGTATTTGACAAAACTCACAATGGAAGAGTATGACAAGGTTTGGCGACAATTTAATTCTGATTTCTGGGCATTTAAGAGAATGATATTTGGCAAAAAACAAACAGATTTCTGTTATGCGGGAGTTTGGTCGGCCCTTATTATATTAAGTACCGGAGAAGCTCACGCTTGTTATCATAAACCATATTTGGGAAATGTTTTTGCAAATCCAGAAACTCCATTTCCGGAGAAACCCGTTGGGAAATGCCCGATAGCTCATTGCTATAACGGTCATGCCCTCATGACCATGGGACTTATTCCGCACCTCTATGATACCAACTATGGAGATATCCGAGATCGCGTGCGCGAAGACGGTAGTCATTGGCTACAACCTGAATTGCGTGAGTTTTTTAATTCCAAGTTGGTCGATAGCAATGAAGAATACTCTACGTTTAGAAAGTCGGTTTATCGTTTAAAAATATTAGTAAAACGGCTATGGCTGATTCCTTTTCGAGTATGTAGCAAGCTATTACGGTTGATGAGAGGCCGTAAATGAACTGTTTGATAAGAATTGATACTTAGGAGATGACAAATCAGGAAAAAATAAGACAACTGGCTACCATCATAGACGAAACCATACTGCCACTTATCTCGTCTGATTATGTTCTTTGGGGCTTGCCATATTATATCAATCCGGGTGATACTTTCATTTGGAATGGTGCCTTGGAGATGCTTAAAGGGTGTAAGTATAAGTGTGTGGGCACTTGTGGCTGGGCAGACTATAAGTATATGCCACTCAAGAAGGATACGGTGATTCTGATTATTGGTGGTGGCTTTTTTGGCGATGTTTGGCGGCAAGCCTGGGATAATGTTATGAATACAATAACTTTATATCCAGATAATCCGATTGTTATCCTTCCTCAGTCAATCTATTATCAATCGCAGGAAATTGCCGATTCCGATGCGGCTCGCTTAGCCAAACTGAAAAAATTGACAATATGTGTCAGAGATCAGAAATCGTATGATTATGGTTGCAAACAGTTTTCAAATCCAGTCATATTAGTCCCCGATCTCGCTTTTCACATGAATATCAGAAAGTTGAAATCTTATGAGGTGGCCGAAACTGAAAAAATCCTCTATCTAAAAAGACAAGATAAAGAATTTCCTTCAGGGAAAGCTGATATTACAGGAAGAGATGTTGAGATCAAAGACTGGCCGGCGATGACCCCAGGCGTTAGTCCCTCTTTCTCAATGAAACTTACCAACAAGATTATTGCAGTAGCGGCTAAATTTCTGCCTCGAAAAATGAACAAAAAGTTCTATACATGGATTATGAAACATATTCACCGCAACCTAATTACTAAAGAGGCTGTGGCATTCATAAGCCAATACAAAACTATCTACTCCACACGTCTCCATGTTATGATTCTTTCGTTTCTTTTGGATAAGAACACATTAATTATGGACAACAGTTACGGAAAGGTTAGCGGTTGTTATCTAACATGGCTTCAGGACTGTGATAACATCAAAATTTATGAATAAGTTACCTTTTATCAGCATAATAATACCTGTTTATGGTGTGGAACCATATATTGAGGATTGTATCCGAAGTGTTATGGCTCAGGACTATCAAGGCCCGATAGAGTGCATTCTTGTTGATGACTGCGGTTTGGATAGGAGTATGGAAATTGCCAGAGAGGTGATAAATGCCAATAGCAGTTCAGTGCAATTTCGTATCGTTCGCCATGAACAGAATCGTGGACTTTCAGCTGCCCGTAATACAGGTATGAGAGAAGCCCAAGGGGATTATTGCTATATGCTTGATTCAGATGATGAAATTACACCTGATTGTATAAGCTTGCTTGCGACTCCTTTGTTAAACAGACCATATGATATGGTGATAGGGGAGTTCGCAGTATTGGGCGCAGAAGATAAATATCCCCATCTTCATTGGGAAGAAGGGGCTCGTTTAGGACATGAGGAAATATGTTTGGGTTATTATTATAGAAGATGGTTTCAAATGTCTGTGTCCAAACTTTATAGTTTGGATTTTCTGCGAAAGCATAATCAGATTTTTCTTGAAGGGGTAATACATGAAGATGAACTTTGGTCGGCAGAGTTGGCATGTATACTTGAAAGTGTTTATGTGGTTAAAAAGCCAACATATCTGTATAAGATCAGATCGGGAAGTATCACAACCGCAAACAATTATTTAAAACGAAAGGCGGCGTTTCATAAAATGATTCCAAGTTTTGTGGAATTTGCAATCAATAATTGTTTGTTTAGCGATAGTTACTCTCTTGCCATTTTGGATAAATTTGCAATGATGGTTTTCGGTGTAACGCAACTCGAAAATCCTTCTGAATGCAAACAATGTTATTTGGCGATTAGGTCATTCTTTGATATTCATTCAAAATGGCTGTGTGTCAGACAAAAAGGGGCTTTCAGAAAGTTTCGATGTTTCCACTATTGTTTTCCACCCGTAATGGGGTATTATGTGAAAAGATTTTTGGATTGGTTGTTAAAATTAAAAGCTGGTTTGAGTTCTCTTTTTTCCCCGCTGTTGTAAGGCGATGAGCAACTCGGCGGTGCGGAAGTGGATGTGCAGGGCAAACCAGACAATGAAGCGGATGGCGAACGGATAGGAAGAGTGCTTGAGAAGGGGCTTCTCCCTAAGTTGTTGGAAGGCCTCGAAAAACTCCTCTTTGGTGTAGGCCTGGGTTTTGAGGCTTAAGTATGCGTATTGGATTTCGTTGTTGGTTATTTTGTTGGCCAGGGTCTCCGTGTGTGCAATTTCTCGCCATTTCTTGAAAAAAAGCACCCGCTTGTGAATCTTTTCAGGGGAAACAGTGCGCGAATAGGAATTGGCATTGGAAATCCTGTCGTAATGGTACAAAACATCAGAACAATAAGATACACGAATGGGCTGTTGCAATAGCCTTAAAGTGAACAACATATCCTCGCCAATATCCACTTTGTCGATGAAGCCAAGGTTGTACTGGCGAATTGTCTCAAGCCGAATTAACTTGTTGCACAATGAACCGCTGATATGGTCGTAAAAGTCATTTATAATTTGTTCGGAAGAATTGGCCGTTGGTTGTTGCTTTACCCGTTCGGTATGGTCTCCGTATTCGTGTATGTAATCGCAGATAACCATGTCGGCAAGGTCCTCCTCGGCAGTCGTGTACATCTTCTCCAACATATTCAAATCCAACCAGTCGTCGGGGTCGGCATGGATGACATATTTGCCCGTAACATGCTCCAAACCAAATTGTCGCGTTGCGGCTACGCCATGATTTGTACGATGGAAAACCTTCACCCGCGGGTCCTTGGCTGCCCATTCATCGCACAGCGCAGCTGAAGTATCTGTGCTGCCGTCGTTGATGAGCAGAATCTCGACATCGGTCAGCGTTTGGTTCAGCAGGCTGTCAATGCAACGATGCATGTAGGGCTCGGCATTATAAACTGGAACGATGATGGAAACGGCAGGTGAGGACATAAGTTATGTTTTCAGCTTTTCTTGTAAACAAGCAAAAATACAAAATTTATTTGGAGATTGTCTGTATTTTATAAGTCATGAAAACGTATCTCTTCTTCTGTTTTTTCAGCAAATCAAAGAAAAACGCCGCCCCATCAATGAACTCGTTTTCATGGTAAATGGTTCCATCCAAATCCATCAGAAACAGCTGTATGTCGTAAAGATTGCTCATTCTTCTTACTCCCACTCAATCGTTGCGGGCGGCTTTGAACTGATGTCGTAGCATACGCGGTTGACGCCTTTCACCTTGTTGATGATGTCGTTCGACACTTTGGCCATGAACTCGTAGGGCAGGTGGGCCCAGTCGGCGGTCATGGCGTCGGTGCTGGTGACAGCGCGCAAGGCCACAGCCTTCTCGTAGGTGCGTTCATCGCCCATAACGCCCACACTCTGTATGGGTAACAGGATGACGCCGGCTTGCCAGATCTGGTCGTAGAGCGACACTTCAATCTCGCCGTTGCTCATGTTGGCGGGCACTCCGGCGGCCAGCACCTTGCGTGCTTCTTCGCCGCTCAGCTTCACTTTCCAGTTGCGCAGTCCTTGGATAAAGATGTCGTCGGCATCCTGCAGTACGCGCACCTTCTCACGGGTGATGTCGCCTAAGATACGCACAGCCAGTCCTGGTCCGGGGAAGGGGTGGCGGGTGATGAGGTGCTCGGGCATGCCGAGTTGTCGGCCCACACGGCGCACTTCGTCTTTGAAGAGCCACTTCAGCGGCTCGCATAACTGCAGGTGCATCTTTTCGGGCAGGCCGCCCACATTGTGGTGGCTCTTGATAACCATGCCCGTAATGCTCAGACTTTCAATTCTATCGGGATAAATGGTGCCCTGTGCCAACCATTTGGCGTCGGTAATCTTCTGCGCCTCTTCGTTGAACACGTCGATGAAGCCGGCACCGATAATCTTGCGCTTGCGCTCAGGCTCGGTCACACCTTCCAGTGCCTTGAAGAACTTGTCGGAGGCATTCACGCCGATGACGTTCAGACCGAGGCACTCGTAGTCATGCATCACATTCTGGAACTCG
>JAEERB010000158.1 GCA_016285615.1 Bacteroidales bacterium | reverse complement strand
AGGCGCATATTAGGCGTTGTCTTTCGAGTATCCAAAAGTCGAGTATTCAAACCAGCAAGCATCTTTACCATTCGATTTGTCTCTGTGGCTATACCACTGAGCCTCTGCATGAAATTCAATGCAGTTCGCTCGGCCGTTAAAATGCTGCCTGAATGTCCTTCAACGAGCATAATAATGTCTCCCTTGGCAACAAAGTCACCGTCCTTTTTTATCATGGTGACATTCAAAGAAGAGTCGACAATTTTAAACACTTTTTCCCCCACTTCACATCCGCAGATAACACCATCTTGTTTTGCCACCATTTTGGCACAATCGGTAGCCGAAGGAGGAATGCATGCCAATGTGGAATGGTCGCCATCGCCAATATCCTCGCGCAAAGCCATGCGTATCAGCTCGTCTAAATTAGGAATGTCGGTCATCATTTCAATGTAACTTTTTTGTGTTCCACTGCCTTGAAAGAAAAAATGGAACCTATTGAAAATATTTTGCAAAAGTACGAAGAAAATCTATTTTGACACAAAAAAATTTCACAAACCATATATCTTTTGTATTTTTGCACCCGTTATTCATTTAGACAATAGCTATTTAAAGCAATATAAACATGAATGTTAGCATTATAAATATAGGTGACGAATTGCTTATTGGACAGGTAGTCAACACCAATGCCTCTACGATGGCAAAAATGCTTGTCGCCACAGGAATGGACGTAAGGGAAACAGCGGTAATCGCCGACGACCGCGACGCTATACTCAACACCCTGACACGCTGTCTGAAAGCAAGTGATGCCGTACTGATTACCGGCGGACTTGGACCAACGAAGGACGATGTGACTAAAAAAGTGCTTTGCGAGTTCTTTGGAAGCAAACTCGTTGAAAACCAAGAAGCTCTCGAAAACGTAAAACGCATCTTCGCCGCCAGAGGCTACGAGTTGACACCCATCAACCGCCAACAGGCTTGGGTGCCGGAATGCTGCACAATGATAAACAACATCTTGGGCACAGCACCCTGTATGTGGTTCGAGCGCGAAGGCAAGGTTGTCGTATCTATGCCCGGTGTGCCGTTCGAGATGGAGAACCTGATGACCACAGAAATCATCAAGCGCCTGCAGAAACACTTTGCCACCGGCCGAATCATAAACAAAAACATTCTTGTTCAAGGCATAGGCGAAAGTTTCCTGAGCGACCTAATCGAGCAATGGGAACTGGCATTGCCGAAAACCATTCGCCTCGCATACCTGCCACAAGCTGGTATGGTCAAACTGCGCCTTACAGAGCGCATAAGCGAATCACAACCTTCGGCAATCAACGACCAGTTGCCAGGTCTTTACGCCCTCGCAGGACAATACATCGTTGGCGAGGACTGTGAGACATTGCCTGAACTGGCACACAAATTAATGACATCGCGCGGTTGTACACTTTCCACAGCAGAAAGCTGCACCGGAGGCACCATAGCATCACGGCTGACAGCTTTCAGCGGTGCCTCGGCGTATTTCAAAGGCGGCATTGTGGCATACAGCAACGAGGTGAAAGAGAACATACTGGGCGTAAGGAGCGAGACCCTCGCCTCCTATGGTGCCGTAAGTGAAGAGACAGTACACGAGATGGTTGAAGGTGTACGCCAACACCTCAAAACCGACTATGCCATTGCAACAACAGGCATTGCAGGTCCCACCGGCGGCACTCCTGACAAACCTGTCGGAACAGTATGGATTGCTGTTGCCGGACCAAACGGCATCGAGACACGCCTCAAGAAATTCGGCGACGACCGCCTCCGCACCGTCGACCGCACTTGCAACGAAGCTTTCTCAATGCTTATCAAACTTTTGTATAAAAATATTAACCAATAAAAACAAGATAATGAAAAAAGTTTTCACAATCATCGCCTGCTCAATGGCTCTTCTCTTTACAGGCAAAGCAAACGCCCAAACAAGTGTTAACTTGGGCTTCACACCCACAACCATCAGTACGTCGAATGGCAACTTCCACGACACCATCGCACTCAACGGCATCTCCATCGGAATCAACCAGAACCTGTCCATCAGCGGCGACCTCTACGTGTCCGTCGGTCTGCAGGGCCGCTACAGTTTCGCTAAAAAAGAGCGTACCCTCGACCTTGGCATTCTTGGTTCGGCAACAGCTACTGTAGAATACAGCCAGTTGGCCATCGACATTCCCGTATTGCTCAACTATAGCTTCAACCTCGGCAAAGACCTGCGCATCACTCCGTTTGTAGGTCCTACCATCACTTTTGCACTTTCCGGCAAAACCGCTTCGAGTGGCAATGCAAGTGTACTCAATCTTCTCAACCTCAACACCGATGGCGAGGACGACTGGTATGACGAAGGTAGCAACAACTCGCGTTTCGACATTGGTGCCACCGTTGGCGCAGCCCTTACTTTCAGCCAGTTCCGCGTTTATGGCGGCTATAACCTCGGTCTGCTCAACCTCAGCACCGCCGACAACACCACCCGCAAGTCGGCAGGCTTCTTCCTCGGTCTCGGCTACAAGCTCTAAAAAAAACAGTAGACAGTATACTTTAAACGGAGAGCAGTTTGTGCTCTCCGTTTTATTTATTTTATGTATCTTTGCACTCCGAAACAAACACTCATTTTATGCCCAAAGCATTACTAACCATCATCTTTCTCATCATCAGCAACGTCTTTATGACCTTTGCCTGGTACGGCAACCTCAAGCTGACCGAGATGAAAATCAACACCAGCTGGCCGCTGATACTCATCATTCTCACCTCGTGGGGCGTGGCCTTCTTCGAATACAGCTTTATGATTCCTGCCAACCGCATAGGCAGCCAGATCAACGGCGGTCCCTTCTCGCTGATGCAGCTCAAGATACTGGCCGAGTGCATCTCGCTGACCGTCTTCACCATCATCGTGGCCACCGTCTTCAAGAGCGAGCCCATCCGTTGGAACCACCTTGTCAGTTTCGGATTCATCATCCTCGCTGTCATATTCGCCTTCTGGAAAACAAAATGATGTATAACGCGAATTACCACGAATTAACCATTAATTAAAAATCACTATGAATTTAACAAGGCATAAAGAACTTGTATACTCCATTATTGGTGCTGCAATGGAAGTTCATCGCGTATTGGGAGGCGGATTACTTGAACCCATCTACAATGAAGCCCTATATTGGGAACTTAAAGAGCGAGGACTTAACTGCGAACGTGAGAAGCAGCTGCCCTGCTACTACAAAACCCACAAATTAGAGAAGCACTATCAAATGGATTTAGTAGTCGACGATGTAATCGTCGAGATTAAGTCTGTGAGCGAAATAATATCAGCCCATCGTGAGCAGCTCTTCAACTACCTAAGGCTGACTGAGATGCCTATTGGACTTCTCATTAACTTTGGGCAGACAAGTCTTCAAGGAGAACGCTATGCCTATTTCAAAGATGACAATGAATGCGTGCTTCTGGATCGCAATATGGATTTTGTTTATTAATGGATAATTATATGGAAATTCGTGTTTCAAAAATAAAATTAAGCGTATTAATGTTGTTGTCTCTGCTTTTTGCAGCGTGCACAACACACAAAGAGCAGCGCATAGAGTTGACCGACTGGCAGTTTGAACACAACGGGCAGTGGTATCCCGCTACGGTGCCGGGATTCATCCATACCGACCTGATGGCCAACGGCATCATTCCCGATCCCTTCTACGGCACCAACGAGGACTCGGTCCGCTGGGTTGGCGACAGCGTTTGGATATATCAAACCACTATTCCCAAAATGCAACTTCCCGAGGGTAACACAATCTGGTTGGTGTTCGAAGGACTGGCTGGTCAAGCAATCATCCTTGTCAACCACGAACTCTTTGAAGTAGCGGACAATATGTTCTGCCAATACGAGTTTCCTATCACTCGGAGCCTAATGGATATGAATGATAGTGTACTCAGCATAATAATCGAATTTTGGCCAGTAACACCTTATAAATACAGTCAAATGGACGAAGAGGCTTGCGAAGTTCTTCCAAGCGACTCGGCCAAAGAGTCCGAATACGGCATACCTCTCCCCGACCGACGCGCATTTACACGCATAGCTCCCTACCAGCAAGGCTGGGACTGGGGTCCCAAATTGCCCACCTGTGGCATTTGGAAGCCGGTATACATCACCAACAAAAAACCAAAGTCACCAAAGAAAGTCAACCGCGAACTGGACTACCGCGACAATCTCGCCAAGGTCTACCTTGCTGACCGATTAGACAGCATTGGCAAGGCTTTTGCATTTCGCAACGGTGTCAACGGATCAAAAGACTTTGACGAAGTTGTCTTTATGAAAGGTGCCAACTGGATACCTGCACACTCATTCCCTGTTATGACTCCCGAGTTGGCCGCCCGTTACCGCTATCTGCTCTGCTCCGCCAAAGAGGCCAACTTCAATATGATTCGCGTTTGGGGCGGCGGCATCTACGAACACGACTACTTCTTCGACCTCTGCGACTCGCTGGGTCTGATGGTATGGATGGACTTCAATTTCAGCACGATGCTATATCCCGACAACCCAGAAATGCTGGAAAGCATCCGTGAGGAAGCAATACAAAATGTCGCACGCATTATGAAGCACCCCTGCGTAGTGATGTGGTGCGGCAACAACGAGGTCAAAAACGGCTGGGAAGACTGGGGCTGGCAGGATGTATACCACTGGACACCCGAGCAGCGCGCCAGACTAGAACACAGCATCGACACTATCTTTGACGACATCTACACCGATCGAGGACCCGGCATCCTGGCACAAGCCGTGCGCGACTACGACTGGCAAGGACGGCGCTACATTTCCACCTCGCCACTATTTGGCTGGGGCCACCCCGAGTGCACCACCTACGGCGACAGCCACTACTGGGGCGTATGGTGGGGTGAGGAACCCTTCGAGATGTACAAGGAAAAGACCGGCCGCTTTATGAGCGAATATGGCTTCCAGAGCTACCCTCTACTCTCAAGCATAATCCAGTTCACACCTGCCGAACAACTCAACATTGACTCCCCCACCCTGCGCAGCCACCAGAAACATCCGCGTGGACGCGAAATCATCGACAAGGCAATGCGACAGTACTATGGCTTCGACAGCAAGTGTCTTAATCTGAAAGACTACGCCTACATCAGCCAGCTGCTGCAGGCCTGGGGCACTGGATACGGCATCCTCTGCCACCTCTCCGACCCGCGCTGCGCCGGAACGCTTTATTGGCAATTAAATGACTGCTGGCCCGTAGCCAGCTGGTCGTCAATCGACTACTACGGCAACTGGAAGGCTCTGCACTACCGCGCGCAACCCCTCTTTGCCGACACCGTCGACCTCGCACAATGGCAACGTTACTACAGCGTCTATCCCA
>JAEERB010000157.1 GCA_016285615.1 Bacteroidales bacterium | reverse complement strand
TATCATCTTAGTATGTACGCTCCTTCTGTCGGCCTGCAAAGAGCCCGACCTCACCCCTTCGTATATTGAAGTGGCCAAGGAAGATGTGACGATGAACATGTACAATTTCAACACGTTACACAACACCAACTTCGACGAGTTTGAGTTGGCCGCCATTGCCGACCAGAACTTCTCCGACATTTGGATTACCGCCGACGGCACCAACTTGGGTACTTGGGAGATGCCGTGCAAGTTGCCATTGCTGGACCGTGACTCCGTCTTATTGTCGCTTACCCCTGGCATCCTCATGAACGGCCAATCGACCACACGCCCGAAATATCCGTTTGTGCAAGCTTTCAAAAAGAGATTTTTCTTTGAAAAAGAGGGTGTTACCAAGGTAAAGGCCAGCATACAGTATTACAACAACGTCTATTTCCCGCTCGTCGAAACCTTTGAGGGCGCTGGCATCACCTTCACCAAGCGCGACTCTACCCGTGTAGAGTTCACCCGAACCACCGACCCCGACCTGATCTATCGCAACCCCTCGCAGCCCGGAGCACTGAACATGACCTCGGGTGTACTGACCTTACCCGACACCATCACTTCGTTTGAAGTGATTTCGGAAGAGTTGCAACTGCCAGGCCAGGGCTATCCCGTCTTTTTGGAAATGAACTACAAGTGCGACAAAGAGATGTATGTCGGACTACTGACTCACCAGACGACCTCGGCCGTGGTTATCCATGACCCCCTGGTGAACATACGCCCCACCGACCAATGGAAGAAGATTTACATAAATCTGACACAGTGCATTGGCCGTCGCTTCCTCACCGCCAAGAATTACCAAATTATCATATCGAGTGTGAAGGACAAAACCGACACCAACGATGCCCATTTCTACTTCGACAATATCAAAGTGGTCTATATCTACTAAACTGTATCCATGAACAAACGCCGACTAACATTTCTCTACATCTTCTTCGACATTCTGGCTGCCATCTTGACATGGGTATTGTTTTTTATATACCGAAAATACAATGTTGACCATACTTTGTTCAGCCATTTTGCAGAGAGCATCTTTGATGACCCGAAATTCTACAAGGGCATCATCTTCCTGCCTATCTACTGGGTGCTACTGCACACTTTTGTCGGCTATTACAAGCATGTGTACCGCAAGTCGCGACTGAAAGAACTCGGCACTACCCTCACTATCACGGCGATTGGCGTATTGCTGTTTTTCTTCGTTTTCATTTTGGATGATATTGTCAACAGCTATGTCGATTACATCAAGTATTTTGCCTTCCTTTTCTCGGCACAATTCCTGCTCACCTACATTCCGCGACTCATCATCACCACCTCCATTATCAATAAGATACAGAAAGGCATCATCGGCTTCAACACGCTTATTATCGGTAGCGATGCTGTGGCCTTGAGCACCTACCACTCGGTTGTGGCACAACACAGCTACGCAGGCAACTACATCATCGGCTATGTATCTGTACCCGACGAAGATGACCACACTTTGGCACAGGAACTGCCTTGCTTAGGCACTTTGGATAATCTTCAAGACATTATCAATGAGAAACATATCGAAGAGCTGATCATTGCCATCCACAACGGCAAGCGCAAATATGTGGAGACCATCATCACGATGACGCGCGGCCTGAATGTCAACCTCAAGCTCATCCCGCAGACGCAAGACTTCCTCTTAGGTGTTGTCAAAACATCGGCCGTACAGCATGTGCCACTCATCTCCATCAATCCTGAGTATCTACCCGATTGGCAGAGATACATCAAACGCGGCATGGACATCCTGCTGTCGATCATTGCCATGATTCTGTTGCTGCCCATCTACATCTTCCTGGCCATCGGTGTCAAACTATCCTCTCCCGGCCCTATTTTCTACAAGCAGGAACGTATCGGCTATCGCGGCAAACCCTTCATGATTTACAAGTTCCGTTCGATGGTGGTCAATGCAGAGAAGGATGGCCCGCAGCTGTCGAGCAAAACCGACGAACGTATCACCTCGTTCGGCAAGTTCATGCGCAAATCCCGACTGGACGAAACGCCGCAGTTTTTCAACGTACTTATCGGCGACATGTCGCTGGTAGGCCCGCGTCCCGAACGCCAATACTACATCGACAAAATCATCGAAAAGGCTCCCTACTACAAACTATTGCTCAATGTAAAACCTGGCATCACCTCGTGGGGACAAGTTAAATTCGGCTATGCCGAAAACATTGACGAGATGATTGAACGACTGCGCTGGGACATTCTCTACATTGAGAACATGTCGCTGCAGATGGACCTTAAGATTCTCATCTACACAGCGTTAATTGTATTGAAGCGCACTGGAAAATAAGCAAATTCCCCCTAAAATAATTCCCGCAGATTACGCAGATGGGCGCAGATAAAAAATGCGCACATCAAAGGCTTTACCTATATTTTCTGAAGTTTGATGTCGATATCAAAATAGCGGTGCGGCTTCTCGAAAGGAACCAGCGGATGCGACATTACCTCTTGCGGTAAATAAATGGCACACATGGTGTTAGCCACATGATAGAGGTGATTGCGCTTGTCGGCAGGAGTGCCGTCGAGGATGCCTGAAAGAACACTCCAACGCACCGTTTCAGTATCGGAGCCATAATCGTGCCAAACAATGATAGAGTGGTCGTTACGAACTAACTTGAAGGCCGTTCCCGTATCTTTTTTCACTGCTTCGGGATGATGGTCGCCATCCACAAACACGAGGTCGTAGCGGCCATAGTGCTCCGAAAAGTCGAACGTGAGCGAGTTGCCCCACAACTGCGTCACATTGGGCAATTTTTCAGAAAAGAAGGCGTGCAGGGAAGCATACTCCTGCGGATAACCCAGTGCCAAAATTTCCTCTTTCGACAGATTGAAAGTGGTGCATTGCGGCACCACAGCTGCCACATTGGCTACGCTCTCGCCACGCCAAGTGCCAATCTCGAAATAACTCTGTGCCTGATACTTCTGCGCCACAGCCTTCAGCAAGGCGAGGTCAATAGGCAAAGTCATGCCCGACAAATAGGAATAGGGCGAAACCTGTTGTTGGAAGTCGGGGAACAGCGTTTCCAGATCCACCACGGGCAGTCCGTCAGGCAAGCCATACTTGTCGGCCACCTCCTTTTTCTTCACCGTCTCATTGTTCAGCACGGCGTTCAGCAGGTAGGGATTGGCGGCAATAAGGCGCAACGCCTTCAATGCTTTGGCTATTTTTTTCATGGCATGGATGATTTATCGGTATCGGAATTATCCTTAAAGAAATTGCGTATATAATCCTTAAATTCAATGTAATACGAGCGCACCTCCTCACGACTTATCAGCATATCGCGCCATGTGAACTGTGACGACTTGAAGAAGCAGATGAGGATAAAGACGGCATTGGCGGAATAGGCTAACGTGGAAGTGGCGGCGGCGCCGTAGATGTCGAAGCGCGGAATGAGCAGGAAGCCCATGGTGACCGTAAAGAAGAGGCCGCAGAGCGCAGCGTAGGTGTTCATCTGGTACTTGCCGATGCCCGAGTAGTAGTGGCCGATGATGAGGAACAGCGAGTACATGAGCACGCCAGGCGCCAGGATGCGAATCACGCCGGGCAGTTCGCCAAATTCGGGACCGAAGAGCAGCTGGTAAAACGAAGACGGCAGCACTGAAAGGAAGAGCACCGCCAGCAACGATACGACGAAGCAGAGCTTGGCCAAACTGAGCGTCAGTTTCTGCGAGTAGCGCTCATTCTGCGCATTGGCGATACGTGCGTACTGCACAAGGGCGATGCTGTTGCTGATAATCCAGATGGCTTCCGACAGCGACACGGCATTGGAGAAGATGCCCACGCGCCCTTTATCCATATACATATCCAAAAGATAGTAGCCCATACGGAGATTGAAGAACTGCACAAAGTGGCCCAGTTGGTTCAGTGCTCCGTACTTAAACAGGTCGCCCACCACTTGACGGTAAGCTGCCAGCGGCTCGACGTGGAAACCTCGGAACTCGTCACGCAGCATCCACAAGCCCAGCAGCCACGTAAGCCCGTAAGAGACATACAGCGCCACAATGTAACTGAAGATGGAGTAGTTTTCCATCACAAAGTAGCCCACCAGCAAAGTAAGCAGAATTAGCACCGGCTGCAGCAGGTTGAGCAGGTTGGCTTGCCGCACCTTCTCGCGACCGATGAGCACCTCGACGGGAATGGCCCGCAACGACGCTAACACGGCCAGCAGTCCGGTATGCAGCGCCAATATGGGCGATAACTCCCCGTAAAAGAGCAACATAAAGCCGATGGCGAAAAGGCCGACCAGCGACGACCAGAGGGCGGCGGGGAAGACCAGCTTGTGAAAGGCATGTTTGGGCGTGAGATAGACCAGACTGTTGCCGCTGACAATATCCGAAAAGATGAGGATGAAGGTGATGGTGGCCAGCAGCAGCGACTGCTCGCCTTTGCCCACATCGCCCACCGACTGCGAGATGACGATTGCAATCAAAAAGTTGCAAACGGCAGCTAACAATCTGGTTCCAAAAGTATTGGCAATTTTTCTAAACACGAGCCTCTGTTCTGGTTAATAAAGCATATCTACATCACCGAGCCCTTCACGCACCACTTCCATCTCGTCGGAGGTACAATCCACCACTGTGGAAGGAACATTGCCGCCGTAGCCGCCATCAATCACCATATCAACCAGATGGCCGTAGCGTTCGTAAATCAGTTCGGGGTCGGTAGTATATTCCACAATCTCATCGTCATCCTTGACCGAGGTGGACAAAATGGGATGACCGAGTACTGAAACGATTTCTCGGATGATATTATTGTCCGGCACGCGGATGCCGACGGTTTTCTTATTGCTTTGGATGATCTTCGGCACATTGTTGTTGGCCGGCAGGATGAAGGTGAATGGTCCGGGCAGCGCCTTTTTCATAGACTTGAACACATTGTTGGGAATAGGCTTGGTAAAATCGGACAAGTGGCTCAGGTCCTGACAGATGAAGGTCATACTCGACTTCTTCTTCGCATTGCCGAGGATAGAGGTTATGCGTTCCACGCTCTTCTGCATGTAGATATCGCAGCCGATGCCGTAGATGGTGTCGGTAGGATAAATGATCACCCCGCCGTCTTTCAGGCATTCCACCACTTTACTTATTTCGCGCGGATTGGGATTCTCGGGATAGATTTTGAGCAGCATAACCTATTACAATAAAAAAAGGGTAAGCTACTTATATCGCATCGCTACAACCGATGTACCCTTGCTACATTCCTGTCCTGGGGGAGTTGAAAGGGAGCAGATCGTACAAGACTTACCCGCTGCAAAAATACAAAAAAATGTGGTTTTTGAAAGAAAATTTTTTACAGCATAAAATAC
>JAEERB010000156.1 GCA_016285615.1 Bacteroidales bacterium | reverse complement strand
CGCACCGCCGCTGGAAACACAAAAGACCCTCAGAAAAAGAACAATGAACAAACGAATTGCCATAGTAATACTAAACTGGAACGGACGCAAGATGCTGGAGCAGTTCCTGCCCTCGGTGGTGGAGCACAGCGCCACGGCACAGATAGTGGTCGCCGACAACGGTTCCACCGACGATTCGCTGGATTTCCTCCGCACCAACTATCCTCAAATCCAGCTTGTTATAAACGACAAAAACTACGGTTTCGCCGAAGGGTACAACAAAGCCCTCGCCCACGTGGAGGCCGACTACTACGTCATACTCAACTCCGACGTAGAGGTAACCCCCAACTGGATTGAGCCGGGGGTGGAGCTGATGGAGAGCGACGAGAACATCGCCATCTGCCAGCCCAAGCTGCTTTCGCACATCAACCGCGAGAATTTCGAATATGCGGGCGGCGCCGGCGGTTTCATCGACCGTTTCGGTTACCCTTTCTGTCGCGGAAGGGTGTTCAGCACTTTGGAAAAAGACGAAGGTCAGTACGACGACGTGCGCGAGGTGTTCTGGGCCACGGGAGCAGCTATGTTCGTCAAAGCGCCTCTGTTCCACAAACTTGGCGGCTTCGACGGCGATTTCTTCGCTCACATGGAGGAGATAGACTTCTGCTGGCGCGCCAAAAACAGCGGCTACAAAGTTATGTACTGTCCCGCCTCGAAGATTTACCACGTGGGCGGCGGCACCTTGCCACCTAGTTCTCCGTTCAAGACATTTCTCAACTTCCGCAACAATTTTGCCTTGCTATACAAAAACCTGCGCCGGCACAGCCTTGCCTACGTGTTCCCCACACGCATTGTGCTCGACTACGTGGCAGCATTGCGTTTCCTCACCGAGGGCAAACCCAAAGAATTCTGGGCTGTGGTAAGGGCGCATTTTGCCTTTTACCGCATGGTGCCCAGCCTAACCCGTAAACGCCGCAAGATGGACCACCGCAAGGTGGGTGAGATTTACCGCGGAAGCATAGTTGTGGCCAACTACCTGCTGAAAAAGTCCCGTTTTTCGATGTACAAAGAGGGGAAGTTTAGCGGGGAAAATCGATAAAGAACAAATAATGGACAATAAAAAAGAAAATACCGGCAACATCATCATCTACCAGACCGAGGACGGTTTGACAAAGATCAATGTAAAATTGGACAACGAAACTGTTTGGCTGAACCAGCAACAGTTAGTTCTTCTGTATCAATCCAGTAAATCCAATATAAGCGAGCATATAAAGCATATTTTTGCTGAAGGTGAATTGGATGAAAATTCAGTTGTTCGGAAATTCCGAACAACTGCCGATGATGGAAAAAAATACGAGGTTACATACTATAATCTTGACATGATCATATCGCTTGGCTATCGTATAAAATCGGCTATTGCCACGCGTTTCCGCATTTGGGCCACGCAACGGTTGAAGGAATACATGGTCAAGGGCTTTACCATGGATGATGAGCGGCTAAAAGGCAACGGCGGTGGCAATTACTGGAAAGAGTTGCTCGACCGTATCCGCGATATCCGTTCTTCTGAAAAGGTGCTGTATCGTCAGGTGCTTGACCTATATGCCACCAGCGTGGACTACAACCCCAAAAGCGATGAATCCATTCTGTTTTTCAAGATGGTGCAGAATAAGCTGCACTATGCCGCCCATGGTCATACCGCCGCTGAAGTCATCTACGAGCGTGCCGATGCCGACAAGCCTTTTATGGGACTTACCACGTTTTCGGGAGAACTGCCTGCTTTGAAAGACATAGGCATTGCCAAGAACTATTTGAATGAGAACGAGTTGAAGATCTTGAACAACCTTGTTTCCGGTTATTTCGACATAGCAGAAATCAATGCGCTTGAGCACAAACCCATGTACATGAGCGACTATATCCGCCAATTGGATTCGGTACTTACATCAGGCAACAGACCTTTGCTTGAGGGCTCTGGCTCTGTTAGCCATGCAAAAGCTATGGAAAAAGCTACTGCCGAGTATCGCAAATATCAGAACAATACTCTTTCGCCCGTTGAGGAAGCCTATTTGGAAACCCTGAAAGCCACGGCCGAATTTGTGAAGAAAAACAAAAAAGGTAAAAAACAATAAACGCCCCTCACTTAGATAAAACCCTCATTATGCACGAAGCGCTTAAAACATATATCACAGAGATAAACAAAAGTTTTGCCACGGGAGTTGCTCGCGAACACGCATACCGCCCCGCGTTACAGAACTTGATAGAGACTTTGTTGCCAAAATCCTATACTGTTGTCAACGAGCCTGCACGTATCGACTGCGGCGCTCCCGACTTCATAATACTGAAAGGCGACACTCCTATGGCATTTGTCGAAGCCAAGGACTTGCAGGATGGCGACCTTGACGGACGCAAGGAACACAAGGAGCAGTTCGACCGATACAAAAACTCGCTCGACCACATTATTTTTACCGATTACCTCGATTTCCATCTGTACGAAAACGGCGAATATGTCGATGCTGTACGTCTGGCCGACATAAGAGGCGACAAAATCGTTTTGCTGGAAGAATCCGAAAACAAGTTCCTCGAACTCGTCAACCGTTTGGCAAATGCCCTTCCACAACGCATAACCTCGCCTGCTCGTCTGGCAAAAGTAATGGCCTGCAAAGCACGTCTGCTTGCCAACGTTATAGAAAAAGCGTTGGAAAACGACACCGACGGCACCACAGAACTGACGCAGCAGATGAATACGTTCAAAAACTTACTCATCCACGACCTCAACAACAAAACATTTGCCGACATTTACGCACAAACTATCGCCTACGGATTGTTTTCGGCACGACTGAACGACAACACCCCTGAAGATTTCTCACGCATGGAGGCCAACTCGCTTATTCCCAAAAGCAACCCTTTCCTGCGCAGGATTTTCAACGACATTGCAGGGTTTAATGTGGACAGCCGTATCGAGTGGATTTTGGATGACCTTGTGGAAGCCTTCCGAGTTACCGACATGTCGAAAGTGATGCGCAACTTCGGCGGCTCGTCGGGACGCACTGACCCGATGATGCATTTCTACGAGGACTTCCTCAGCCAGTACGACCCCCAAACCAAGGCCCAGCGCGGCGTTTACTACACCCCACAGCCAGTGGTGGATTTCATCGTGCGCGCCGTTGACGATATTTTGAAACGCGACTTCAACCTGCCAATGGGACTTGCCGACAACTCGATGATTGACCATGAAGTGGTGAACGACCAATATACAGGCAAAAAAGGCGATTCCAAAACCATAAAGAAACGTATGCACCGTGTGCAGATTCTCGACCCCGCCACGGGCACAGGCACTTTTCTTGCCACAGCCATACGACAAATCCACGCCAATATGGAAGGACAATGGGGTGCATGGAACAGTTATGTAGAACAGCATCTGTTGCCCCGCTTGAACGGATTTGAGCTGATGATGGCTTCTTACACCATAGCCCACCTCAAACTCGGTATGGTGCTGCGCGAAACGGGCTATACACAGCAAAGCGACAAGCGACTGCACGTTTACCTAACCAATAGTCTTGAGGAGTTTAGCTCCGATACTGGAACATTGTTTTCGCACGCTATAAGCGCCGAAAGCAACGAGGCCAGTG
This sequence comes from Bacteroidales bacterium, assembly GCA_016285615.1. The sequence continues at coordinate 1,754 of JAEERB010000156.1, read as the reverse complement.
TGATAAAACGCGACTGCCCCATGATGGTGATGATTGGCAACCCACCGTATAGCGGAGAAAGTAGCAATAAAGGCGAATGGATAACTGAGTTGATGAAATCTTATAAAAAAGAGCCTGGGGGGATCATGGCCTTGCAAGAACGTAATTCAAAATGGATTAACGATGATTATTGCAAATTTTTGCGTTTAGCGCAAAACTATATTGATAGAAATAAAACAGGAATTGTCGCATTCATCAATAACAATGGTTTTATTGACAATCCTACTTTCCGTGGTATGCGATGGAGTTTGATGAAAAGTTTTGATAAGATTTACATCCTCAATCTTCATGGCAATAGTATGAAACATGAAGTCTGTGCAGACGGTTCTCCTGATGAGAATGTTTTCGATATTATGGTTGGTACTTCTATCAATATTTGTGTAAAAACAGGAGAAAAGCCAATAGATGGATTATCTGAGGTGTATTATTGTGACTTAATGGGTGTTCGGCAGATGAAATATGACTGGTTGTCACAACACAGTTTTAAAGATGCTGGTTACAAAAAAATCAATCCTTCTGCACCTCACTATCTGTTTATTCCCCAAAACAATGATTTGCTTGACGAATACAACCGAGGATTTCTTGTGTCTGATTTAATGAAAACAAACTCTATGGGGGTTACGACGGGAGATGATAAAAACTTGATTGGTTATTGTCATAATGATTTGGTGGATTTGGGAAAAAGCGAATGCATTCGAGACATAGCATATCGTCCTTTTGATTCAAGGTTTGTGTATTATGACATAAAACGATTAGCGAGAGCAAGATGGCCTTTCATGGAATTATTAACCAAAGATAATATTGGATTAGTACTGATTCGAATAAACAGTAAAGATGATGGTTTATGTGTTTATGTTGTAAATCGAATAACTGACAAAACCATTCTTTCTTCAAAAGACAATGCTAATGTCTTCCCTCTCTACCTTTACAGCAAAGACGGAAAAAACCGCGTGCCGAATCTTGACAAGGAAATCTGGGGCAAGATCAACGTTGCAGTGGGTGAAGAGACTTCACCTGAAGAGCTCTTTGACTATATCTACGCTGTACTCCACTCGCCAGCCTATCGCACCAAATATAAAGAGTTCTTAAAAATCGATTTCCCAAGAATTCCATATCCAACTTCTGCAGAAGAATACCATCGTTTGTCAGCCCTCGGCAACCAACTGCGCAAAATCCATCTGATGGAGGAGGTGCCCGCCACAAAATACGCCCAGTTCAACACAGCCGGCAGCAACGTGGTGGAGAAACCCGAATACAAAGGCGGCAGTGTGTGGATAAACAAGGAGCAATGCTTTGAAGATGTTCCCGAAACAGCATGGAACTTCTACATCGGCGGCTACCAGCCCGCCCAAAAGTGGCTCAAAGACCGCAAAGGTCGCGAGCTAACTTTCGACGACATTGCACACTACCGGAAGATAATAACAATCTTGCTCGAAACCGACAGGTTGATGAAAGAGATAGACGGAAAAGAATAATTGAACAAACGTCTATTACTGTTTGACAGCCTTCAAATATTGAATAGGGACAAAATTATTGCCCTTAATTACCCATTTTACAGCTTCTCCACCGGGAAGGTGAAATAGGTGTTGGGGTAAGGCTCGTTTTTGAGGGTGAAATGCCACCACTCGCACTCGTAAGGCTTGAAACCGTGGTTCAGCATAGCTTTACGTAAAATCATACGGTTTGCAAACTGCTGCGCGGTGATGGTGTCGTTG
>JAEERB010000155.1 GCA_016285615.1 Bacteroidales bacterium | reverse complement strand
TCAACGGCATCAAAACTGCCAACAGTGATAAAATCAGGCATTTGCCCTATCTGAAAAGCAAAAGAGCCAAATCCGTTGGTGGTCACCGTCCTGATTTCCTGATAGACCGTCTCCCCACTGGCAGAGCCCTCCAAAATGGAGAAGCGCACCAGCATGTTGGTATTAGCCATGGCCACACCACGCGTGTCGCGGGCAACAGCCTGAAAATTCACAGCCTGAGGAACTTGCGCCCACAAAAGCATCGGCAGCAACAAGCACCATAGACAAATTATGAAACGCAAGACGAGTTTTATCATAGAATTAATATTTGAATTCTGAATTTTGAATTTTCAAGCGCAGTTCTGCATTATAATTGAATAATTTCTATGGCTCTCTTCATGCGCTTGATTACCTCCTGCGGGCCGAGAATATCAACAATCTCAAAGAGGTCGGGACCTTTGGCTGCACCAACCAGCGAAATGCGGAAACTGTTCATTATCTGTCCCATATTCAACTCGTTCTGCTGGATATAGTCCATCACTTTGTCGTGAGCTGCCTGCTTGTCAAATGGAACTACAGAACCAATAATCTCGGCAATTTTTGCCAGATGGGCGCCCGTGCCGGGTTTCCATCTTTTCTTCACAGCTTGTTCGTCATAGCTTTCAGGAGCTTCAAAGAAATAATGGCTCTGGTCCCAAAGTTCACGCGTAAAGTATATTCGCTCTTTGATCAACTCAACCACGCGGGTCACTTTTGAATCGTCGGCCTTAATACCTTTGCCTTGAAGGACTTTTTGGAATTCTGCTACCAGCTGGTTTACAGGTATTTGTTGCACATAGTGATGGTTGAACCATTTGGCCTTTTCAGGGTCGAACTTGGCACCCGACTTGCTAATCTTCTCCAATGAGAAGAGCTGAATCAGTTCGTCCATGCTCATAATCTCCTGCTCGGTGCCAGGATTCCATCCCAACAGAGCCAGCATATTGATAACTGCCTCAGGCACATAGCCGTTTTCGCGATAACCTGATGAGACCTCGCCACTCTTGGGATCGGTCCATTGCAGCGGAAAAACAGGAAAGCCCAAGCGGTCGCCGTCGCGCTTGCTGAGTTTACCATTGCCATCAGGTTTGAGCAGCAGCGGCAAGTGAGCAAATTGGGGCGCCTCCCAGCCAAAAGCCTTGTAGAGCATGACATGAAGCGGTGCCGATGGCAACCACTCCTCGCCCCTAATCACGTGAGTGATTTCCATGGTGTGGTCATCTACAATGTTGGCTAGGTGATAAGTAGGCATACCGTCAGACTTATATAAAACTTTATCATCCAGTGTGTTGGAGTTAATCTTTACAGTGCCGCGAATCAAATCTTCCACCACAATTTCGGTATCGGCGGGAAACTTGAAACGTACCACATAAGGAACTCCCGAATCCAAACGGTTCTTTACTTCTTCAGCGCTAAGTGTCAGAGAGTTGCAAAGTGTACCGCGAGTATGCAAATCATACTGGAAGTTCTTCTTGGCAGCCTCAGCTTCCTTGCGGCGTGCGTCAAGTTCTTCGGGCGTGTCAAAAGCGTAGTAAGCCCAGCCGTTCTCAATAAGCTGGTCGGCGTAGGCTTTGTACATCGACTTCCGCTCCGACTGCTTATACGGACCGAATGGACCACCAATATGGACTCCCTCGTCGAATTTGATTCCCAGCCACTGGAAAGCTTCTATGATATATTCTTCAGCGCCCGGCACAAAGCGGGTACGGTCGGTATCCTCAATACGCAGAATCATTGTTCCGCCGAATTTCTTGCAAAACAGATAGTTGTACAATGCTGTCCGCACGCCACCGATGTGCAGCGGTCCTGTAGGACTTGGAGCAAAACGCACTCTTGGTTTCATAATTTCTTCTTTTTTAATAGTTTTATTCTATAGTTATTTTTTCATTAACAAATTGAATATCATGAGCTTTCAAGGTCTCACGCATATCTCGCGATATCTTACGGTTCTTGCAGCCGTAAGTCAAGGCGGTAATCACATCACCGAGGTAGATGACTGCCGAAGCACTTGCACAGATTATAGCACTCCACTTCCAACGGTTGGCTTGTTTCTGATAAAGCGGCTGTTGTCTACTACCTTCCGGCTCTTTCAAGTATTTGTCATGCTGTTTTTTATAAAAGATGTAGGATGTAATGCCAGCACCTACGAACACGGGGAAAGTGACGAACGCTGTCCATCCTTTGGAGCCGTGGGTGGCAGCCAGTGTACCCGCACTCGGCCAGAGCATAGAATAGAGCATGGCTTCGGGACCGACAGTCTTGTATTTATAGAGACTTACGTTGTGGAACTGATTGTTGTCCACAGCTTTCTCCTTCACATACAACGAGTAACGACCTATCGGGAACTCATCTTTAGCCAGTTGTTTACTAACGATTTCGGCGGTTGATGTCATCAGGCGACCGTCGCCCACCACAATGCGACCGTTTTTCTTTTTTTGGGCAATCACATCTCGCGTGTTCCACCAAATCAGAAAATCACGCGACGTAAGTGACGAAACGGCAACACCTTCCAAGCGTGTCGAGGTGAGATACGGTGACATGAGCAGCGGCTCCATAAAGGTCGGCATCGGGTCCGATTCGGGATAATAGACCCACTCGCTCCTATTGATACCCAGTGTGTCGAAAGCTACATTCATCTTAAAGCGCAAGCGACCGGCATCAGTGCCGTCAACGTGCTTATTCAGACCTATTTGCAACTGATCCAGAAGTGTCTTGTAGGGCATTGGATTCAGCTGACTGTAGTCGTAAATAGTAGTTTTGCGGGCTTTCAGCACGGCGTCAATTCTATCCAACTGAGCCAACGAACTTAACGCTGTTTCATTGTTCGGCTCCAACTTAAGCACCTCATTGTACTGGAGACGAGCTTCGTTGTATCGGCGGATGGCCAACAGTTGGTCGCCTTCAATCAACAGATTTTTCACCTTCTTGTTCCTGATTTCCACTTCAATAATTGAAATCTTGCGCTTCACCTCCTGGTCGTACGAGGGCACCATGCCGAGCACGCTCTTTAAGCCAACGATGGCAATCTCGTATTGCTCCAATTTACGCAGCGAATCGGCCTTATCCAGCGCCGTTTGCACAGCCAATAGGCGACGACGCTGCAATTCAATCTCATATTGCTGACGTTCCTTGATACGGTTTATCTCGCGAGTGATTTCATCGGGATTGTAGTATCTGATATGGTAGGTCGGTTTGATACCTCCTGATTTCCAAAACACTATAGAGCAAAGCGAGTTCTTCTTATAGGTGGTTTTCGATGAATCGGACTCCGTGGCCACACGCGAGCATTCCTTCTCAATTTGCTGACGCACAAAATTATAGCAATCTTCAGCCACCTGTAACTCAAGCATATTGCTATAGAGGGAATCATTCCAATAGAATTTCAGGAAGATGTCGTCATAGCTCATGGTGTATTTCCATGATTTAGAAGCAAAACGCACCGTGTCACCATCCACAATGAAGCGGTCGTTCTTGTTTTCCAGCACGGGCAGCCATTTTTCATAATCCATGATGACGCCCACACTATTCACATTCGAGAGATAGATTTGATAGATCTGGTCCGTTTTCAGACAGCCGCCGGAAACCTGTCCGGCCGCGGTGCCGAACAAGCAAAAGAGCAAGCAGAAAAACCAAAATCGTCTCAATCTCATATTTTACGCGTCATTTGACTGCCTTATAAGGCATTATACAAAAAACGTGCAAATATACAATAAATTGTGATATAAGGGGGGAACACAGGGGGACGGGAGATTAAAAAGCCCGCGGATCTTGCGGATTTACGCGGAAAAGCGTCACAAAAAAGTAGGAACGAACAACTTTCGCCCCTACTTTCAGTTTTCAATTTTCAGTTTTAAGTTTCTTCCTACTGGAAGGCGTTCTCGCTGAGGCCATCGCCGCTGAGAGCCAGACGACTCATGTAGGCGGGATATTCGCGACCGAGCAACTTGTCCACATAGATCTTGGCCAGATATTGTCCCAACATGAAGCCGTGGCCACGCATGCCGACCAGCAAACCATGGTCAGGATCGACGATGTAGCGCGGCTCGGTGTAATAGCCAGCCCAAGTGGCCTGGAAGCTGACATTCTTCAACTGCGGAATCCAATCGACAAACATCTCGGCACATACCTGTAAGAACTCTTTCGTGTTGAACTTCAGCTCTTTATTAGCCTGCTGGCTGTCGAATTGTGGCGAAGCACAACCGATAATCTGTCCCGTTTCGGCAAACTGCTGTCCGTAAACGGCCGAGAAACCTTTGTATTTGCGGCGATCGATGAGCATGTCGAGCGAATCACCATCCTTACCTAACATTGGCAAACGATGTGTAATAAATGCCTGGTGCTTAATTGGATACAAGCCTATCTCAAGACCTAACTGTGAAGCAAACTTGCTGGCTTGCGGTCCTAACGAGTTGACAAAGTGCTCGCAATGGTATTCCACATACTCCTTATCGTGATTGTAAACCAACGCCATAAAGCCCTTGTCGGTCTTGCGAACCTCCACCAAACGGGTATCCTCGAGCAGCACACCACCGTGTTCGATAGCAATGTTGCGGATGTAGTTGATGGTCGGACCAGGAGTTGCCTGCCAGCATTCAGTCGTGATGCAGGCTGCCTGATAGGTGTTCAAGTTAGGATTGAAATATGGGGAGACTTCTTTTACAAAGTCTTTTTTATCAACCATATAGCCATTCGACCAGCCCAACGACTTCTCCAATGCCACATAGTTGGCTTCGTCGTGGGCAAAGCTGATGTAGCGAGTGGGCTTATAGTTGATGTTGGTCACTTTCTGGATAGACTCGAAGATGGCGCGGTTATGAACGGCGATATCGGCGATTTCGGGCACCGAGAAGCCAGGACGGCCACCACCGATGCAACGCCATGACGAGCCACGTTCGGCATTACAGAGCACCACTTTCTTGCCTGCTTCGGCAAAATAGCGGAACAAGCCGCTACCGGTGATACCACCACCAGCCACGAAGACGTCGCACTGCACTTTCTTGGTCGGCGTGCCATTCACGGTGGTAACAAACTTTTCGGGACGTGGGTCGGGACACAACTCGCCGATATTGAGCTGCGAAGAGAGAGGGCCACGCGGTGTAGCATCACCAACGACCTCCACGCCGTAGCCAGCCAGCAGCTGTTTTACACGCGGGATGCAGCGTTTACCACGACACGGTCCCATACCGATACGGGTAATGTGTTTCAGTTCGTCAACCGGAATGATCTTCTTGCCTTTCACAGCAGCAAGGATCGTATCTATCTGAACGTCATCGCAATGGCAAACGTAGGCAGGCGCTTCGTCCTTGGAGGGCCCCTAGTGCCATACCAGCGGCTTCGGGTACCGGTCTTTCCGTCCGAAGC
>JAEERB010000154.1 GCA_016285615.1 Bacteroidales bacterium | reverse complement strand
CTTGTACTTCGTACAATTCCGCGATCACAACACCATTTTGGGAACCCAGAAGATTATCAAGAAATAAGGGATTTTAGGTCTTTATTGATATGCTGTAGAGACGGGGCGCGCCCCGTCTCTACATTTTTTTTAAAAAATATCATCATTGCATTTTGTATTAAAAAAACTTATATTTGTAGCAATGAAAGTATTTTTCTGGAAGGTGTTATGGAACTTCACATCTTTTGGAAAGTTAATGATTGAAAATCAATAAGTTCCATCATTAAATTATACCATTATGAAAAAACTTTACTTTGTTATCATGTTGTGTGTGGCAGCCTTGTTTTCTGCCAATGCACAAAGCGCTGAGACGGTTTCGGTAAAAGATTTGAACTACCGATTCATCAGCAAGCTTCCTTTTACCATTGAGGATGCTATCACTTCTACCGACCCTATTTTGGCTGATATGGATGAAGGACACGCAGCCAAAGGGTATGCTTTCACGTTAACGGCCAAGACGGATCTCTGCATCCGACTGACCAGAATCACTACTTCTCAATTTGATCCCGAAATTTTCCTTTTGAATGACAAGTATGAGGAGGTTACCTCCAACGACCAATCAGACAGTGGTAGCTGCATTGTAGCCCGTCTGGATGCTGGCACCTATTACATCATTGCTGTTCAGAATTCCTCAACCGCCATCACGTCAGACAAGAAATACACGTTGTCTGTAAGTGAAACTGCGGGCAAACTGATGAAAGAGCTTACTTATAAGCCCATTACCCACTTCCCCGATACCGTTATGGATACCATTGCGGTTGAAATGCCTTACCTGCTTGATGGTCGTGCAGGCTGCCGCGCCTTCGGTTATAGCGTTTCGTTGGCTGCTAATGAGATTATCAAAGCCGGTGTAGTGGCAAAAGATATTGATATGTATATGTTCCTGCTCGACAAGAATTACAATGTTGTTGTATCCAGTGATTATGATTGGTCTGGTGATTATAAGGATGCCAGCATTATCTACCAAGCTCCCACAGCCGGCACCTATTACTTTGTGTTGACCTCTTATACAGTGGATCTGTCAAGAGGCGGTTTTGCCGTGGCTTTCGACAAAGCCGAGATGAAGACCTACTATATTGACCCTGTCAATGGTGACGACGCTGCCACAGGTATTACTCCCGCAAGACCTGTCAAAACCTTGGATGCCGCTATTGATCAATCAAAAGGTATCGGTACTTATTATCTGATGAACGACTATGAACTGGGTATGACTGGCTATAGCGCAGAATTTGTTGTTGCCAAGATTTATCCCTATCAGAAAAACATCCGTTTAAGCATTGCAAAAGACTTTGATGAGGTGTTATTGCAGTCAAGTTCAGCCCTGACTCTTGGAGATGCACAAGGCTCGAACTATTTTATAATGGATAGCGTTACTACTACCGCACTGTATGCCTTCTTGTCATACGGTCGTCTTGAATTAAATAATGTCAAGATTTCTCATTCTGAATTTAGCGATTATGTTTTCTTAACACAGGATATTGCTACCAATAACTGCGAATTTAAAAATGTTAAAGCAGGGACATTGTTTATGCAGAATCCCTTCATGGAGGGTGTCGGTTTTGCCCTCAAAAACACCAACATTCAAGAATGTCAATTGGAAAACGCTCTTGCGTTAGTTTTCTCGTCAGGAACTCCCTATGATGCTTGGCTTGAAAATTGCCAGATTACCAATAATACCTTTGAGGGTGGCGGATTGATGGCTTCGAGAGTTAATCTTAATCTGAAGGGTGGCTCCTGGCAGTATAACACCCTGACAGAGATTCCCGATGTATCTTTCAAAGCCAAATTGAACAAAGCCAACCTGGCAGGTATTGTGGCTGCTGAGGGAACCACGATTATGTTGAGCAAAGATTATGTGATGGATATCAACAACTTTATTGTGTTGGATGAAACGTCTTTAATCTATGTAAATGACAATTATACCAGCAACCAGGTGGCTACCATACTTCCTATGAAGAATACAGATTCCGACGATCTGGGTTATGAAGAAGGTCGCCAAGTGCTGACGGGCACCCGCAATATGCTGAATGCCAACTATCAGAAGTTCGCTTTGGCTCAAGTAGCCGACGATATCTGGTATCTGCGTGCCGATGGTAAGATTTATCTTACCCCCGTTGGTATCAAGGAAAATGTACTGGCTAACACCGTTATCTATCCTAACCCTGTGACCGACATGGCTACCGTTAGCATCGCCAATGTGGAAGTAACCGACCTGGCCATTATCGACGCCTACGGCCGTCTGGTAATGAGCAGCAAGGTTTCAGGTGACACTGAAACATTGAATCTGAGCGGTCTGTCGTCAGGCTTGTACTTCGTACAATTCCGCGACCACAACACCATTCTGGGAACTCAGAAGATTATCAAGAAATAAGGGATAATAAACCTTTATAAAACACGGTAGGGGCGAATGATTATTCGCCCCTACATTTTTTATGTACGTTGCACGCAACGTGCTCACATTATTCAACATGTTTCTTTAAAAAGTCGGTGCACTCCTCAAAGGTGGCAAAGGTGTGCTCTTCGGGTACCAGCGCCGGTATCACGTTCATGGTTTTGAGCATATACATGGGTTGCGGCTGAATGATGGTCATCAGCACCAGCACACCGCGATCCTGCAGCTCCTTGATGGCCGTTTCCATGGCATAAAGTCCCGACTGGTCCATGAAGCTGACCAAGCGCATGCGGATGATGACAATCTTGGCATCCGCGGGCACATCGTTCATCACATGCTGGAACTTGGTGATGGTGCCAAAGAAAATAGGTCCGTTGAGTCGCTGAATATAAATCTTATGCTGTACGGTGTCAGGCATGCCGCCTTCGTCCTGCCATGGACTTTCCTTGTCGAAATTGGTCATGGCGGAGGAGCTGTAGCCGCCCTCAACGAGGTCGCTGGCGCGTTTCATGAAGAGCACGCAGGCAATCACCATGCCGATGCCGACAGCGGTGAGCAGATCGACGAAAACGGTGAGCAGGAAGACGATGATGAGCACGACAGCGTCGGCGCGAGGTATCTTAAGCAGGTCTTTGAAGCCCTTAAGGTCGATGATGCCCCAGCCCACGGTGATAAGGATGCCGGCCAGCACCGACAGGGGCACGTAGCGCACCAGACTGCCCAGGCCCAGTAGGACTGCGAGTAGCAGTAGCGAGTGGACCATACCGCTAATTTGGCTGCGCCCGCCGCTCTTCACATTCACAACAGTACGCATGGTGGCGCCGGCGCCGCTGATGCCGCAGAAGAGGCCACTAATCATGTTGCCGATGCCTTGGCCTATCAGCTCGCGGTTACTGTTGTGCTGTGTTTTGGTGATATTGTCGGCCACCACCGAGGTGAGCAGCGTGTCGATACTGCCTAAGCCGGCGAGGGTAAGTCCTGGAATGACAGACACTTTCAGGATGGAACCCCAATCCAGGCCGCTCAAATCGAGTCCTTCCTTGGCAAAGAGGGGCATGGGAAATCCTGACGGAATCTGGCCGATGAGCAACTTCTCGTCCATATTGAGGAACAGCGAGATGACGGTCATCACCAGCAGAGCTACTAATGTGGATGGTATCTTTTTGGTTATCAGCGGAAAAAGGTAGATAATGGCGATGGTGCCCAAGCCGAGCAGCAGGGCGGTGATGGAGATGCCGTCGGCCACACGCTCTGGCAGTTGGGTGATCATATCCACAATCAGCACGGGTGATTTGCAGCCGATGAGCGGATAGATTTGTTGGATAATGATGATGACGCCGATACCGCTCATAAAGCCCGACAGCACGGGGTAGGGGATGTAGCGCACATATTTCCCGATTTTCAAGACACCGAAAAGGATTTGGAAGATACCGCAAAAGAGACCTGCCAGCGACATGCTGATGAGGACGGCGCTCATAGAGTGCTGGCTGGCCCAGACGCCGCTGAGCAGCGAGGCTGTGATAACGGTCATTGGGCCGGTGGGGCCGCTAATTTGAGAGTGTGTACCCCCAAAGAGTGAGGCGAAAAAGCCGAGGAAGGTAGCGCCAATAAGGCCGGCCAGAGCTCCCATCGAACTGGCCGCGGGGTCGCCCACACCGCCAAATGCCTGTATGCCAAATGCCAATGCCAGCGGAAGAGCCACGATGCCCGCAGTAATACCACCGAAAATATCGCCTTTGATGTTGTTAGTTTTAATCCAAGCCATAGTGTAAAATAGTTATAATCAATGCGAAAAAAACGCAGCGCTCTACGCTTGCAGCCACTTGTATTTCTCCACGCTGTAGAGGGCAGCAGCGGTATCAGGATAGGGGTGCTTTTGGCGTACTTCTGATACTCGGGATCGTTGCCATAGACCTCGTTCTGGCGGATTTCGAGATGGCGCGCTCCGCTGAACATCACATACACAATGCCGATGTAGCCGATGACGACGATAATCCATTGCCATACGGCCAGACCCGCGCCGATGCGTTGAGCAGCGCGCCCGTCCAAATGACCACCTCGCCCAAATAGTTGGGACAGCGCACGATACGGTAAAGCCCTGTATCGACAAAACGCTTGGGGTTGCGCTTCTTGGCGGCCGACTTTTGTGCGTCGCTGACGGCCTCCAGCAAGATGCCGCAAAGCATGACGGCGGCCCCGATCCATGCCCATAGTTCGCTCACTTCCACACCTTTTGCTACGTTGTCCATGCGGAAGGCCACGGGACCCACCTGCATCACGTACAGTATGGCGCAGAAGAGCCACACGGTGATGATGACACTCACGGGCTTTTTCTTTTGCAACGAGGGATCATAGAGAATCTTGCGGTAGGCGGCGGTGCGCTTCTCGCGCAGCAGCAGGTATGTGCCGAGGCGGCAGCCGAAGAGGATTAGCATTGCGCAAAGTGCGACGGCGGACCATGTGAGCGAGCCGCTGTATATAATCAGCAGTGCAATCGCTAACGCCGTCACACCGTAGCCGTAGCCGAGGCTGAAGAAGTAGATGAAGTATTTCCAGCCCACGGCTGACACCGCCAAAGAGACGGTGAGAAGAATCAAGAGCATTTTCATACACATAAATATTTTGAAGGACAAAAATAGGAAATATTCCGACACGAGGCAATTGAGTTTTCAATGATGTTCTGTTTGCAGGAACGCGACCGCACCATCTGATCAACAGTGCGGTCGCGCTTGTTCAGGAAGCGGGAGCAGAATAGTGTCGTGCGGTTTTGCGAGAGCGACCTTTGTTGTTATATGGTTGACATATAATGTATTGCGTCTCCATTACACCATTCTGTCGCACCAATAACAGGGCATCATCGTGATATTGCCTGTGGTATGAAAATTGAGGTTGGCCACATAACTGCGTATATTTTCAGCACTTATGTCATTGGCGAGATGGGCTATGGACGGTATTCTGATGGGCTTGTCGAAAGTCTGG
>JAEERB010000153.1 GCA_016285615.1 Bacteroidales bacterium | reverse complement strand
CCAATCTCAAAGATTTCAACATCCGCAGTCGGTTCTACCGTAACCGCCGGATAGGGGAGTTCCTGAAGGAATTAGATCTTGCCGAAGGTCGCAACACAGGAATCGGTAAAATCGTCCGCGCTATGCGTGAGAACGGATCGCCAGACCCGGAGTTCTTCAACCCCGAAACGCGTTCCTTTATGACGGTTATTTTACCGATTCACGAGGCGTTCAAGGCAGACATCGCAGATAGCACGGAAAAAACTGTGGTGAAAACTACGGGGAAAACTGTGGTGAAAACCGGTATGAAAACTACGGAGAAAAGTGTGGAGAAAAGTGTGGAGAAAAGTGTGGAGAAAATCCTACGTTACTTGTCTGAAAATCCACGCGCAACGCAAAATGAGCTTTCTATTGTGACGGGGCTTTCTGTCCGTGGAGTAGAAAAAAACCTCATGATTCTTAAGAAATCAGGCCGTCTCCGCCGCGTAGGCCCAGACAAGGGCGGCCATTGGGAAGTGATCGGGAATGCGTGAGGCGACAGAGATGTCCATGATCTTGGAGAAACTACTTGCCCATTATTATTGTTCAGACATTTTCCAGTTGCCAACTGGAAAATGGAAGGGGCATGACGCTGACGAAAACATTTTCCAACTGTTGGTTGGAAAATGTGGAGGCGGGTACACCGGCCGCGACAAGCCCATTGCCGATTTTTTCGCCCACCACAAAGACAAGGTGGATTGCTTCCTTAGCGCGGCGGAAACGCTTGTCCGCCAGTCAATCGACGAATATCTCAAAGACGGCCGCGACCACCTTCAGGTCGCCTTCGGCTGCACGGGAGGGCAGCACCGTTCCGTATACTTCGCCGAGCGCATGGCCGAGCGGCTGGCAGGAACTGATGGCGTTGAGTTTGAGGTGACTCATGCGGCAAAAGCATTTTGGAAAGTGAAGGGATAAAAGTCATGATTGATAATACCATTAATGATGATAAGACAATCGCGGGTGGCGGCAAGGGTGTGGTACTTGCTGGGCGCTACCATATCCTTCGACAGTTGGGCGAGGGCGGTATGGGGTCTGTATGGCTGGCGGAAGATCGGCAGTTGGACAATCGCAAGGTGGCGATCAAGATGTTGCCGACAATCGTTGTCAAAGACAAATGGGCGTATCATCAACTCAAGAGCGAGGCGCTTGTTTCGCTAAAGCTCGTTCATCCGAACATCGTCACTCTCCGTGCCTTTGAAGAGAACAACGGCGCACCATTCCTTGTGATGGATTACATCGAAGGGCAGACGCTTAGCGACTATCTTGCGGTCAAAGGCAAGTTGAGCGAGCAAGAAACTGTTGCGTTGCTGAAACCAATCGCGGCCGCACTTGACTATGCGCATGGCGAGAAGGTGATACATCGTGATGTTAAACCGTCTAACATCATCATCCGCAAAGATGGACATCCTTTCATACTCGATTTTGGCATCGCGCGCGAGATTCAAGAATCGATGACGCGGATAACTGGTAAAACAATTAGTGGCACATTACTCTACATGTCGCCCGAGCAGTTGCGCGGTGCTCCGCCTACACCTGCGCAGGATGTCTATTCTTTCGCCGCGATGGCCTATGAATGTCTTAAGGGAGAACCGCCTTTTATAAGAGGAGATATAGCACGTCAGATTATTTATGAGAAACCAATTACTTTAGTTGGCAGAACTCATCTTGTTATACCGGTTATGGCTGGACTTGCAAAGAGGCCAGCGAATAGACCCAAAAGCTGTGGCGCAGTATTGGGATGTGACTCCCTCATGTTAAGTCATAAACTTTCAAACGTCCGATTTCTAAAAAATTTGATGACAAACCTGAGCAGTAAGGGACTGAAATTTCTTTTGCTGACGTTGGGAGTTCCTGTCGCGGTTGTTATAGTCGCTTTAACTTGGCAGAGGATTCAAGAGCATAATAAGAAACATAATACTGAGCAATTTCTTGCTCTCGTTGAGGAGGAGAAGTATGATGCCGCTTCACATCTGGAAGACAAGATAGATGTTTCAGACGGGAAGGTACAATTCGCGCTAGGAAGAATGTATTTTAATGGAAATGGAGTGGCAAAAAATAGGGAAACGGGAATAATGTGGTTTCATAAAGCAGCGGAACAGGGTAATATAGATGCGCAGGCATTTCTTGGAGCAAAATATATTCAAGGTAGTGATGGCTTCGTTAAAAATACGGTGGTTGGGATGAAATGGATTCATAAAGCCGCAAAACAGGGTGATGCTTTAGCTCAGATGATGCTAGGACTTACGTATGCATATGGTATGGATGGTATACCCGAAGATAAAACTAAAGCGATATATTGGTTACGAAAATCAGTCGAGTCTGAAAGAGGAGAGTCTGGAGTCTATGATGCTAAAGTCTATGGTGTTTTAGGTGGCTTATTATTTCAAGAAGGTCCGTGCCAAGATATTGAAGAGTCGATGATTTGGACACGTAAGGCGGCCGAAAAAGGTGACGCGACATCACAAGAACGCCTTGGATTAAGCTATTTGCTAGGAGATGGTGTCAAGAAAGATTATGAAATGGCTGTCACGTGGCTTGATAGGGCCGCACGACGAGGGCGACCCAAAGCGCAATCTGCGCTTGGAATTTGTTATAAATCCGGGATGGGAGTTGAGCAGAATGATGAATTAGCTTTTTATTTTATCAGAGAATCGGCAGAGCAGGGATTGGCTGCTTCGCAATTTCAACTCGGTAATATGTATGAGGATGGCATAGGGGTTGCTAAAGATGAGGTGGCAGCCAATGAATGGTATATTAAAGCGGCTAAAAATGGTGAAAAGGAAGCCCAAGAAAAATTGCGCCAGAAGGGGGTGGCATGGTGAGAAATAAAGTGCTTGACATTGTGTGATGTAATGCGTGCATGATGAAAACTAGCGAGGAGAGCATGAAAGAAAAAACAATGTCAGATCTTGTTAAACGATTTCTCTTTGAAGTTTTTCGGATCTCGGACGGAACTGAATATTTGGAATGTATTTATCATTATACTACCGCAAATGTGCTAGAACGATTTTTGGCAGAGGATGGAGACTTGTTGTGCACTCATTATCGGGCATTAAATGATGATAGCGAGTTCCGAGAAGGGTTTAAACGCGTTCTTCAATATGCGCGGAAAATGAAGTGGAACGCGAATCTGTTAGACAGGATAAGAAAATTAGGCGATCATTTTAATGAGAAAGACATTTTCATGCCATGGATTTTCTCATTCTCTTTGCACAATGATATGCTTTCACAATGGATTGGATATACCGATCAGAAAGATGGAGGCTATGCGATTGGTTTTGATAGAGAACAATTGAGAAAATTAGCCGAAGAAAAGAACAAGATTTCCCAGAAGACACCGACCAAGGTGGTGCTTAATTGTGTGTACTCAGATGTTGATGATGTAGATGCTAATTTGGATGAAATTTTCCTCGATTCAGATTTGACTTCATATGTACATTCAGACCATTTAGTAATGGGAAAAGAGACGAAGCTGCTATTCTTTGTGATGTTGATGTCCTCAATGATAAAAGAAAAATCATTTTTTCAGGAATCAGAAACGAGGCTTCTTTTGTTTGTTGATGATGAAAAATTGTATCGTGATGTGATTTCAATTGGGGGTAAGCCACGGATGAGGGCGAATTTAAGTGAGAAGCCTGGGTACTTGCGTGATTTAATAAAATCTGTGGTGATTTCCCCGCATGGGAATCAAAATTTATTGTACGCAAATGCGCTAAGTTTAAAAAGAAAATATTCGCTAGGGTATTCTATCGTAACTAGCGCTTCTAATTACAGGGGATGATTATGTGGTTGGAGAATGATATTGAAATGACGAAGTTTCGTTACAAGTACTACATGCGGTTGATAGTATGCTTGTTGTGCGTAACCATGTGACATTATGAAAGGTGATGAAGCTTGACAAGCTACTTGAATTGGCGTTGGCGGTAGCCGAGATGGAGGCACGGGCTTTGGGTTCGGAGGTCATAGAGTCGATGCACTTTCTGCTTGCGGCGTTGAAGATCATTTACGTTGATTTCCCGTCTAAGTTGAAGAAGGCGGATATTTCTTCCGAGGTGTGGAAGAGCATGTGCCAAGACGCTCAGAAAGTTCAGCAGTATCTGGACGTCCTGCCCGAAAAGATCACGATGGTTCGTCGGCGCATTCGGCATAGGCTTGCGCGTACCGCCAAGCCGCCGATTCCAGACAAACAGGTGATTCATCGTTCGCGAAAAACACGTGCGGCATTTTTTGATGCGGCCAATCAAGCAGGTGGAGAAGTGATTACTTTGCTGCAACTTATGGAATCGATGTTTGACGTGGGGTTCCTAGACGTGTCTGATAGGAGATGGCGAATGCCAATGAAGGCTTCCCGCCAGAAGGGAAAATGAGGCAAAAGGCAAAAAGTGGATATGGTATAATGTTCGCGTGAAAGCGAGAGGAGAAGAAATGACGGCAGAAGAACTTGAGAAGTTTGTTACCAGGCATGAGATGCAGTGCCTTGAGTTGAAAGTGAACCACGAGGTGAGCATCGTGGAGGCTTGATATGTTGACAAAAGACGAAATGCTGGAACTTATCCAAGACATAGAGTCATCGCGGGCGGAGCGTACCGTGTCTGTGAACGATACGGACAAGTTCTGCGAGGCGGTGTGCGCGTTCGCGAACGACATGCCCGACAGCAAGCAGAACGGCTACTTGCTGGTAGGCGTGCATGACGACGGATGTCTGAGCGGGATTAAGGCGACGTACTCGCTTTTGAAAAACCTTGCGGCAATCCGTTTCGACCGGGACTACCGCAGTACGGGGCCGACGATGTTCTATCAATACGCAGATCGAATCGAGCTGCTCAATTCCGGCGGGCTATACGGTCGTGTGAATCGTGAAAACTTCCCTGACGAGAACGACTACCGCAATCCCATCATCGCGGATGCCATGCGGACGCTGGGCTATGTCAACCGCTTCGGGCGTGGCATCGGGCGGGTCCGGACAGAATTGATTGACAATGGAAACGGAGAACCGCTGTTCGATACGGCGCAGATAGGTTCTTTTCGCGTTTCTGTTGGATTGACAAAGTACGCGATCAGTGAACAAACAACATTAGACGGTATGGCAGAAAGTTCGCAAAAGAACAATGAACGTGCCGAGAATGTGGCTGAACGTGCCGAGAAAAATGTGGAGCGTGCCGAGAACGAGGCGGAATGTACCGAGAAAGACATGGAACGTGCCGAGAAAGTCAAGGCATGGGCTTTGAATATGATTCCTTCAGGAGTGCGACAGGATGCTCGTTCAAATATGGCTTCGGTCATGGCGGGTATTGGCATGGATGAAAAGATAACAACAGAAGGTCTCATGCACCTTACAGGACTTTCAGATCGAGGCGTTCGGAAAACCATCTCGGCACTAAAGGCGTTTGGTTTACTTGTTCGTGTTGGATCAGATAGAGCTGGACATTGGGAAGTTGTGGGGTTTGATCCGTGAGGGACAATGGAGATG
>JAEERB010000152.1 GCA_016285615.1 Bacteroidales bacterium | reverse complement strand
AGTGATGTCCACAGCCACAGCATCCACCAGGCTATCATCTTCTTCACACTGCGACTGCGCTGCCGCCAAGGTGGTTGATTTGGAAACGGGTGACAAGCGCATTTCGGCACCTTGGGGAAAAACATTTTCATCAGCCGTCACCTCAACTCGCACGTCATGAGTTTGTCCCACAAAACGGTGACTTTCAACTGCAACGCCTTCCTCCTCGTGAGTTGCCTCACATGACACGTCCTTCTTATTTTGCGCAGAACTGAGAGTGTACGCAATTTTGCCCGAGCCATCCGTACTCCTCAGCTCCTCAATAGCGGAAGAAGAAGCAACACTCCTATCCATAGCCATGCATTCAGTGAATGACTGCGAGCAGACCTCATTCACCTCACCAGTTTTTTCGCCCCATTTAATGTATCCAATAACTACTAAAGCAAGTAATAGAGATAAAAAGTAAAATTTTTTCATAGTAACTATTCACTAAAATTCATAATCATTTTCTTCTTAATAGTTCATTTTAGTTTTCATTGGAATTGAAAAACAGCTCACACACAATAAATTACACTTCATTTGCCAAATTTATTTCTATACGCCAAAATTACGAATATGTTTCAGTTATGAATTTTTTTGCCCTCGTTTTTTTACACATTAGTATGTTAAAAGTGAAAAAATGACGAAAAGATTTTCTATTATTGTTCCGACATCTCTGCCCGGCCGACATACCCACGGCGGCTGAAACCACATCTTTTCGTGTCATACAAATGCCCATCCCCATCTTGAAAAACAAAACACACGCAGCATAGGCATCCAAGAATACACCCCCTAAAACAAGGGATTTCATAACTCTATATAATTCAATATAGTACACTCTTACAAATTGCTTTTTCATGATTGAAAACATTTTTTTCAAAAAAAGTATTTGCATATCGAAAAAAATTGTATTTTTGCAGCCCAAAATTAAAGACAGAAAATATCTGTTTAAAAGCGAATAAATAACATTAAAAAGACACTATAATGAAAAAAGGCATCCACCCCAAAGAGTACAGAACAGTGGTTTTTAAAGATATGTCGAACGATTACGCTTTCCTGACCAAATCAACCGTCAGCACGAAAGACACCATCGTTTGGGAAGACGGCAAAGAATATCCTTTGGTTAAGCTGGAAATCTCCAACACCTCTCACCCCTTCTTCACCGGTAAGATGAAGCTGGTTGACACCGCAGGTCGTGTTGATAAATTCCGCAACAAATACGCAAGACATCTCGAAAAGAAATAATAAAGCGCTTTATTGTTTCTTTCATCTATATAGATCGCACATTTTTTGTGCGCAAACCTTAACAGAAACCGGGTATCAAAAGTATCCGGTTTTTTGTTGTTTTCTATGCAAAAGTTCATTATCTTTGCTTGTTGATTCTTTAGAACATTAAAGCTCATTAAATCATGTATTTACATAAACACCGCATCCTTGTGTTCCTCCTCGGCCTCATCATCGGCTGTGGACCCTTGTTTGCCCAGCCGACATACACGATGCACTACAGTGTGGTGACGCTCGACTCGACCTACGCGCATCACCCCGACGCCGACATGCAGGCCTACATTGACCAGCACAAAGCCAAACTCGACAGCGCCATGGGTCAGCAAATTGGCTTCTGCCTAAACCCTCTGAGCAGCTACGCCCCGCAAAGTCCGCTTTCGAACCTGCTCACCGACATGCTCTACGACATCGGCAGCCACATCTGCATGGAACAAACAGGGCTGCCCGCTGACATGTCGCTACTCAACTTCGGCGGCATCCGCACCAGCATGCCCGCTGGCAAAATTACCGTCGGCACCATCTTCAATATCCTTCCCTTCGACAACAGCATCGTCATTATTATACTCAAAGGTAGCGAATTACGAAAAATGTTCGAGAGCAAAACCCTCACCAGCTGCCAACCCTACTCGCACGCGCAAGTCTATTACGAGGACAACCAACCTCGGATGATCAAAGTCAACCATCGCAAACTCAAAGACAACAAGACGTACCGACTGGTCACTATCGACTTTATCCAAACAGGCGGCGACAAGATTCTGGAAGGAGTTCAATACGAAGAAGTTATCCCCACCAACTACCTGCTGCGAGACGCCGTGATGGACTATATTCGCGATAATGGACGAGGAGCAATGTGTATCTATCAAGCCGGCATTGACTGCAAAACCGACAAGCGTGTAATGGTCAAAGCCAAGGAGGGATATGTGCCTGAACCTCTTATGATTACCATACACTAAAACGACTGCTTTATGAAAAGGATTTTACTATATATACTGCTGACAATTAGCGTTTTGCCATTTTACGGGCAGAGCACGCTGACCATCCTGCACACCAACGACACCCACAGTCGCATTGAGCCTTTTGACGACCACGGCACCCTGATTGGCGGTTCACTGCGACGGCTGGAGTACATCCGACAAGTGCGCGCCGAGCAACCGAATGTCTTACTGTTCGACGCCGGCGACTACTGGCCGGGACCGCCCTACTTCAACCTCTTTGGCGGCAGGGTGGAGATTGAGATGATGAACCGCATGGGCTACGACGCCGCCACATTGGGCAACCACGAGTTCGACAATGGACTCAACGCACTGGCCGAACGCTTGGCTGAAGCGAAGTTTCCCATCGTCTGCTGCAATTACGAATTTCACCATCCAGGCCTCGACACGCTGGTTAAGCCGTACCTCATCTTTGAAAAGGCGGGACAAAAAATCGGCCTTTTCGGGCTGGTAACCAACTTGGAAGGACTCCTCTCCGACCCGACCATCTTGGACACTATCCACTATCGTGACGCTGTTGAATGCGCACGCCAAGCGGTTGACTACCTGCGCAATACGGAGCACTGCAATTTGGTCATCTGCCTCTCGCACCTCGGCTACAGTCCCGAAAAACACAGCGACCCCATGTGCGACAAGATCGTGGCCGAAAAGGTGAACGGCATCGACCTCATCATTGGCGGCCACTCGCACACGATGCTCAAAGAACCTATCGTCATCAACAACACACAAATTGTGCAAGTTGGCTACAAAGGCGGAAGGATTGGGAGGATTGACGTGGAGATGAGAGATGAGAGATGAGAGATGAGAGTGGAGAACGGAACCTATTTGATCTTTTGAATTTTGAATTCTGAATTTCACAATTATTTGACGTATCTTTGCATACTTAAAAACCAACCTTTTTGCTGACCATTTTTGCATGAAAAATCTTCTGACTTTCCTATTGTTGCTTACTTTGACCTGTACGGCCTTCGGCCAGAAGAAGCTCACAACCATCACTTTATCCTCCGATAAACCGCTGGCCGAGTGTAATGCAGAAGAGTTGGATCATTTGTTCAACGAAGCCAACAAAACCTTCAAAGAGGAAGAGTTGCAGCAGCATATTACCCAACTATGCAAAAGACTTAACGGCAGTGTTCTCGTGGCTCAGGGTGACCACATCATCACCAAGCAGGCAGCGGGCTATCTGCGCATGTACGGCAACAGCAAAGGCTACGAAGGATGGACCAAAGCCCAGATGGAAGCGGCCAAGAAGAAACCCGCCAACAAAATCACCACGGGCACCTTCTTCGAGTTGGCCTCCGTCTCAAAGCAATTTACAGCCGCCGCCGTGCTTAAGTTGGTGGAACAAGGAAAGTTGCACCTCACCGACACCCTGCGCAAGTTCTTCCCTAAATTGCCCTACCAGAAAATCACCATCCATCAGATGCTGTCACACACGTCGGGATTGCCCGAATACTTCAACTTCCCCTTCGACTATTTTGACACCACCGTCACGTTGACCAATACCGACATGATTGACGTGCTGATTAAGCAGAAGCCTGCCACCATCTTCAGGCCGGGCGCCAATTGGAAATATACCAACACCAACTACGCCTTGCTGGCCTCCATCGTGGCCAAAGTGTCGGGCATGAAATTCGAAAAGTTTGTTGAAGAGAACATCCTGCGCCCTGCAGGCATGACGAACAGCTTCTATTACACTCAATTAGAAAACAACAAAGAGAAGAGCATTGCCAAAGGCCATTTGCGCAACATGGAGGAGTTGCCCTACTTCTTTATGGACGGCACCTTGGGCGACAAAGGTCTCTATTCTACTGTGGAAGAATTATTTGCATGGAAAAAAGCCTACTTCATCGACAAGAAAATTATCGGCGAGCAGTGGCTCGATAAGGCCAAAAGCCAACAGAACAAACTGCCTGGCAAAGCCAAACCTGAGGAGTTGTACGGCTATGGCCTGCGACTGGAGGACAATCCCCATTTTGGCCGACTCATATACCACGGCGGACTATGGCGCGGCTTTCTGCATATCATCGTTTATCGTGAAGAAGGCGACATCTTCTTCGTGATTCTTAGCAACTGCCGCAATGGGGCACACAAAGGCGAAAGCAACAAAATTCTTCATATCTTCGACGGCGCATAAAATTTAATAAAATGACTATAAATAACTTAGAAGACTATTTCAACCAAGAAACGGGACAGCAGTCGCCCGCCAACTTGTACGAGCCCATACAGTATATTCTCACGCAAGGCGGGAAGCGCATCCGCCCGCGGCTGGTCATGATTGGCACCGAGCTGTTCGGTGGCAACACGGAGCAAGCTTTCCATGCTGCCGCCGCCTTCGAGATGTTGCACAACTTCACCCTCATCCATGACGACATCATGGACGACGCACCCATTCGTCGCGGCAAGCCCACCGTCTATCGCAAGTGGAACAGCAACATCGCCATTCTGTCGGGCGATGCCCTGTCGGCCATGGCGCTGCGCGAAATACTGAAAACGCCCTGCGATCCTGAGACTGCTGTGCGCCTATCGCAGCTGATGGCCGAGACTGGCGTGGGCATCTGCGAAGGGCAGCAACTGGACCTCGACTTTGAGAGTCGCAACGAAGTGTCTATCAGCGAATACATTGAGATGATACGGCTCAAAACCGCCGTGTTGCTCACCGCCTGCCTCAAAGCCGGCGCCATCATTGCCGGTGCCAACGAGCACAACCTGGCAGCCGTCGACGAATTCGGCACTAACCTCGGACTCGCCTTCCAACTGAAAGACGACCTGCTGGATGTCTATGCCGATGACACTGTTTTCGGCAAAGTTAATGGCGGCGACATCAAGGTTAACAAGAAAACCTACCTCTACCTGAAAGCTTTAGAAGACGCCAACCCCGAACAGAAAAAGATTCTCGACCACTATTTCTCGTCCACCGATTTTGACTTTGACGAGAAGTACAACGCTATCAAGAACGTGTATGAAGAGTTGTCGATACGCCAAAAGACCGAGCAGGCCATCGAAGCCTATGTGCAGAAAGGCCTCAACGCACTGCAATCGATGGATGTTGACGCACAACGCAAAACCGAACTTTCGACCTTAATCACCGACATGAGCAACCGCAATAAATAAGTCATGTACAACAACTTGCAGAATCGGAAATACATAGTCATTAGCGCGATGGCCATCATCATGTTCATCCTGCTATGCCGACTGTTTTATCTGCAGTTGATTGAAAGTTCTTATAAGGATGCTGC
>JAEERB010000016.1 GCA_016285615.1 Bacteroidales bacterium | reverse complement strand
GCTCATAACCAGACGACCATAAGCATCGATAATAGACAGGTCGGTCACTTCCACATTGGCGATGCGAACGGTGGCCATGTCGGTCACGGGGTTAGGATAGATAACGGTGTTGGCCAATACGTCTTCCTTGATACCAACGGGGGTGAGGTAAACCTTACCATCGGCACGCAGATACCAGATGTCGTCGGCCATTTGAGCGAGAGCAAACTTCTGATAGTTGGCGTTCAGCAGGCTGCGGCTGCCGGTCAGCACCTGACGGCCTTCCTCATAGCCCAGTTCCGTCTTACCGTCTTTACGCACAATGGGCAAGATGGTGGCCACCTTGTCGCCATTGAGATTTTCAACCACATTTACAAAAGCAGTGGAACCTACAAGGATGAAGTTATTGACATCCATCGTAAAGCCACTATAGAGCGTAACGGTTGAATTATAGTTGACATAAAGACCAGCCATACTGGCTTTGTTCAACTTGGCGGAGAAGGAATAATCTGTAGGTACTTCCGTTAAAGTATTATACTGCCAAGCACCGCTCTTCAAATGAAGATTGGCGGAATAGCCTACCCATATAGGATTGGAATAATGGAAGGTGTTGTTGGTAAATTGACAGTTTTCTACTTCTACGGTAAACGGAGGTTGCGTAGAACCATAGCCATTAACTTCTAATAGCTTATAACTTATTTGACAATCCTTCACAGTTGTATTCTTAATATATGAAGCACTATTTTGGACATTGTCCTCAATGTAAAACAAATCCTCACCTATTTCATTGTTCTTAAATTCACAGTTATTAACCTTCAGATTAATTGCGTAAAGACCTCCATTAACCTTGGACTGGGACATCTTGAATTTGTTCAACTCTATTGTACCGTATTCTGCATAAAACAAATATTCATCCAAGGTTATGCTGTCCGCCGTAAATGAATATTGGCCTTGAGCATCACCCACTGTCAGGTCATAGCAAGATTTGATGAAAGGCTCATTATGGCCATCCACATTGCTCAGTCGGATATTTTTCTGATAGGGATACAGTTTGGCATATACCACTTCAATGTCATAACCCGTCATACCGAACTGATAATCGTTCATTAGATAATAGATACCTTTACCTTTTGACTTGTCAACAGCGGCATCCAAAGTCTTGAGTGGTCTGCTCGGTGTGATACCTGTTCCGGCATCATCGCCATTCTTGGGGTCGATGTAGTAAGACGACAGTTTGGCTTTGCTAAATACTAATCCATACGTAGCGTGGGCCACGTCTCGATAATAAGTGGTAACCACCAGATTATAGGTTCCTGCTGTTGGAACTTCAAATATAATATGTGAATCGTCGAAGTCATTATCGTGACTATCATCATTGAGAGCAATCATGTTATGGTTCTTATCTAACAGGAACAAATACATATCCTTTTCTGGTTTCGCAACACCTACTTCAAACAGGTCTCCTGCAGCAAGTTGCACGCTATAACCTTTTGCGCGGCATGCTTCACGACCATCCAACAAGTAAGGTTGTGCAACGGTGATGGAATCTTGCAAGGTGTCGGCGAAGTTGGTTACCGGAGTGTAGGTCAACTCTTTCATTAGTTTGGCATTCGTCTCCTCTTTCACAGTCAAGGTGTATGGCAGGTCTGCCGAGATCGTACTACCATACAAAGCAACAACATAATAGGTGCCGACATCCAAACGGGCTACAACACAGCAGCCGCTGTCAGTACCCGAATTTCTTTGAATCGGCTCATAATTGGCATCCAATAAAACCAAATAAGGATTCATCGAAACCTTTTTAACCAAACGGATGGTGATATCCGACTTGGCTGTCAACGAAAAGGCATAGCCCTTCACAGTGTATCCATTATAGCCAAACGGCTCTATTGGTTCAGCCAATTTGGGGTCGGTCGAGGTGAAGGCATCTGCCAGGGTAGCGGGAAGCTTGCCGATGAAGCGGTAATTCAAATCTTTTACCGAAACTTCATCAACACTTTGCGCATTGGCAGAAAAAAGGGCTGCCACACACAACATGATAACAAAGTAAAGTTTTTTCATAGCTGTATAATTTAATGATGGAACTTGTTGATTTTCAGTAATTAAAATTTCTAAAACAGGTAAAGTTCCATGACATGTTTTAGAAAACAATTTGATTGCTACAAATATAAAAAATATTATTACAAAATGCAAATTACCTATACCGTTCTGCAATCACATCCCAATTAACAATAGCCCACAGCGCATTGAGGTGGTCAGCGCGGCGGTTTTGGTAATCGAGGTAGTAGGCGTGTTCCCACACATCGAAAGTCAGCAGCGGCTTCAGTCCGCGCTGTACGGGATTGGCGGCATTGGTCTCTTGCGTGATGACTAACCTTCCTTCGGCGTCGGCTGACAGCCACACCCAGCCCGAACCGAATAGTGCGGTGCCTTTGCTGACAAACTCAGCCTGGAAGGCGTCGAAAGAACCGAACTGCGCAGTAATGGCTTCCGCCAACTTGCCCTTGGGCGCATTATCTTCTTTTGGCACAGCAAATTGACCAAAATAGAGATTGTGGTTCAAGATTTGTCCCGCATTGTTCAGGATACCACCATCGGCCTTGCGGACAATCTCCTCCAGAGGCATTCCCTCGTAAGGCGTTCCCGCAATGAGGTTGTTCAGATTATTGACATAGCCTTGCAGATGCTTGCCGTGATGGAAACCGAGAGTTTGTGCTGAGATAACCGGCTCTAATGCGTTAGCGCTATAGGGCAGTTCAAAAAGGGTAAAAGTGCTCATAATTTCTAATTTTAGAGTAGTTGGATAAATGCTGTTGTGAAAACTATCTTGGCACAAAGGTAAAACTATTTTTGTATATAACAAAGAACTTGCAATGATTAATTTTATTTCACCTCTACCATGTAGGGGCGTTGCACGCAACGCCCCTACAAATATCAACCATTCTTCAAAATGATTCCTCCTCATACTGTGGGTGCGTAGCGTGCTACGCACATGCAACACATTATTTATATAACCTACCCAATTCCCATTTTAGGACATTATTTTCGATATATAAGGCTATGTTATTCAACTCATTATTATTTCGTATAATATGTTCATAATAAAGAGATTGCCAAGAAAAAGGAATATGTTGAATATGTGCATATCGAGTCACAGCTGATTTAATCCCCCTTATAACAACCGCTAATGTACCTCGACGAGGCGAAATTTTTGAATTTTGTGAAATATTCTGTTTAATATTATTCTTTTGAAACACTTCATCAGCTTTCTTGTCAATAATCACTATGGCATGAATATGGTTAGGCATTATAACCCATAATGGGATTTCAGCATAGGAATAGTGTTGTGAAACAGTACGGAATTGTTCATCTGCATATTTTCCCAAAGTTGAAAAGAACATTTTCCCTTCATGAATTTATCCAAACACACATTTTCTATTTTGTACACAAATAGTTACAAAATACATCCCTCCATTATAGGCGTGTCCCTTTAATCGTAATGAAATCTTGTTGAATTGTTTTTCCATTGTTATTTTTGTTGCAAAATTAACAATTTATTTTATTATATTAACAAATATTTTTATTTTACATATTTGGGCGTTGCACGCAACGTCCCTACAAATATCAACCATCCTCTAAATGATTTCTCCCCCTACTGTGGGTGCGTAGCACGCTACGCACATGCAATTATCTATCTTTCAAATGATTCTCATCATATTATTTGGGCGTTGCACGCAACGCCCCTACAAATATCAAACATCCTCAAAATGATTCCTCCCCCTACTGTGGGTGCGTAGCATGCTACGCACATGCGGAAAATTATGTTTTAATTCCACAGAACAACATCACAACATTTTTTCTATCTTTGCGGACACCTTAAAAAAACCTAATCCTTATGAAAAAAATTGTCGCTCTGCTGTTTGCCTTCTGCATCACCTTCGGTTATGCGCAAATTACAACCCCCGGCACGGGAAAAACCTACACTTTTTTAGACTTGTCGCAAGACACCTCCGGCACAGTTATATCTGACGGCCATAAAGGCCTTGCCATTTACAAGGACATTACCATTTCGGCTGGCGACACGCTACTGTTAGACGCCGCCACCATGGCTGTCAAATGCTTCGGCCCCATTACCATCAATATCAAGGGCGGACACCTATGCTGCGAAACTCGTCGCGATGAATTTCATTTCTGCGGGTCAGACCTCAGCGAAACTCCTTCTTACTTCCAGATGCGCCTTACCGACAGCGCCACGGCTGAATTTACGAAGGTCGTTTTCGAAGTTTGCAACGGCATCTTTATATCGCAAAGCCAGGTCTCTTTCGATCAGTGCCACTTTCAAGCGTTTACCGCGCCAGTCATCAAATACATGAACTGCAACCCCATCATTGAACACTGCTACTTCCACGACAACCAGTCGGCAGCCATCACCTCCGCAGCCAATGTCACCGGCTCGCCCATTATTCGCAATAACACATTCACCAACAATGTATTGAGCAATGTCAACCAGCCGCAGCTGAACCTCGGTCCCGGCAATGCAGAGGACACTCTTATCATCGAAGGCAACCTCATCGAAGGTCGGATGGACATGTCGGGCGGCATCGCCCTGGCCAACCTGCTGAAAGTAGGACAAACCTACGCCATTATCCGCAACAACATCATCAAAAGCAACCGTTACGGCTACAACCAGCAGGGCAGCAACATCACCTCTCTTATTGAAGATAACCAATTCTTAGACAACGACTTGGAAACCAACCCCAATAACGGAGGCAGCGGCATCAGCATCTACGGTAGCGACACCACCTGCGTGGCCAAACTGCGCAACAACATCATCAGAGGCAACTTGTGGGGCATCACCGCCATCTACTACCACACCATTGACATGGGCACCGCTGAAGACCCCGGAGGCAACTTGCTGTACAGCAACTCCAACAACGGCAATACCTACGCCTTATACAACAACGCTTTCAGCAACATCACCGCCATTGGCAACTACTGGGGAGGCAACACCGAAGAATTTGCCGAGAGTGTCATCTTCCACCAGCCCGACCAGAGCGGCCTCGGCTTGGTAACTTATGCACCCGTTATGGAAATCAAGCCTACCGTGAGCGGCTGCCGCGCTTTCTGCGCTAATCGCGACACCCTTATCGAAGGCACCCTCTCGCCCAACACGCCCTACACCTTCGCTATGCAATTCGAAATGCCCGCTGGTGAGATTTTCGACCCTACGGAATGGACTTTCAAACTTGACGTACCAGAATATGTAACCTACTCTCTCTCTGATTCTTCATATACCTACAATCCAAAAATTTACACACGCCTATACCATGTGGAAACACCTGGCGGCGCCTCGCAAGGGTGGAAAATCCTGTTCACCATCACTGAATCCGTATCGGTAGCAGACTACGAAGAAACAAGCGTTAACCTCTACCCCAACCCCGCCACCACCCGCTGCCATATCCAAGCATCGTCTCCCATCCAACAAATTGAAGTGCTGAATATGCTGGGACAGAGCGTATTCCGCCAAGCCGCCGACGGCAACAACCACTACGAACTCTCCGTTGGCAACTGGTCCAAAGGGCTCTATCTGGTCAAAATACAAACAGCTGAAGGACTGAATACCAGCAAGTTGGAAGTAAGATAGAACAATATGGACCGTTTTATAAAATTCTTGTTTTGGGGACTATTCCTGCTGCTTAGTCCTTGGGCTATACAAGCGCAAAACGAAACCACGATTTATCCTGCTATCACACAGGAATACACCGAATTACAATTCGATTCGGCCCTAAAGAGTATGGCTAAGGCGCACGACACATTTGAGAAGGCCGACCTATACCGCCGCTACGCCGACTACCAGCAGAAATCGGGCCAACTTGAAATCGGCCACGAGTACTACTGGAAAGCCATAGCGATCTACGACAAACTTCACAAGTATCCCACCCAACAATCGTACTGCTACTACCAATTAGCCACAGGCTACTATCAATTGTCTGATATCAAAGCCATTGCAAATATTGTTAAAGAGATGATGCAACTGGCAGAGAGTCACAGCGACAAGCGCATCCGCTACGATTACTACTCGGTATGCAGTGTTTACTATGAGATGCTGCGGCAGCAACAGCCTGAACACAAACCATGGCGCGATTCCATCGAATATTATAATCTGCAATCTATCAATATTATAGAGAGCATGACTATTGACGATATGCTGGCGGCGCTGATAAAGCCCGTTTGGAATTTTTACAATCACGCCCTCTTTTACGACTATGAAGATGGGCAGCCCGCCATCGACAGTATTGAGAAATACCTGAACAAGGCGGAGGAGTATGTCCAATTGTGCCATTACAAAGGCTGGGAGCGCGACGAGTGTTACATCAGCATATACGATGAACGGGCTTGGCTTTATTACTACAAGAAAGACTATAAGAAAGCCGAAAAGGAGATGTTCCAAGTTATCAAGTTGTTGGACACAGTGGACCAATATTCGCCCAACACGGTGCTGATAGAAAGAGAGCAGGCATACAGCTTCTTAGCGATGTTGTACGAAGAGACCGGTAAGCCAGCCGAAGCGCTCAAATACCAGAAACTGATGAATGAAGTGATGAAAGAGCGCTATGATCTGGAAACGCAAAACTCGATACATCGGCTGATGGTGCAATACGAAGTGGAAAAGCAAAACAGCGAAATCAGCCATTTGCAAGCTGAAAACAAGGCCACACGCAAAGCCATGTGGCTGACCATCGGGCTATGCCTTATCTGCCTGTCTGTCATCATCTTGCTACTCT
This sequence comes from Bacteroidales bacterium, assembly GCA_016285615.1. Next base: position 19,716 of record JAEERB010000016.1, on the reverse strand, counting down.
GGATATTCCAACTTCATCGCACCAATATGAAGGACCTGCTTTACGAGAAAGAACTGGAGAAAGAGAATATCCAGCAGGAACTGCAATACCAAAAGCAGCTCCACCAACTCGACGAGTCGCGCGCAGCCACCCTTCGCAAGCAGATGGCCGAAAATTTACAACTCGCCAACACTTTCGACGAGCCGACCAAAGCGAACTACTTGGCCCGAATTGAAAACCTCAACTATGAGGAAATCGAGAAACTGGCCGCTCAAGCCTCACAAAAGCTCACCTCTCTGGATATCAAGTACATCATCTGCTTTATGATAGGCATGAGCACCGAGGACATTGCCATGCTGTTCTCCATCTCCAACGACAGCGTCTATTCGGTACGACACCGTATCCGCAAGAAATTCAACAAAAACACAGCATTACCTTTTTAATAATGCACAATTCATAATTCACAATGCATAATTAAAGAACAGAGAACAAAGAACAGAATTCAAAAAAATAAGTACAGACGCACGGCCGTGCGTCTCTTCTAATCCCAAAATATCTATCTTTGCAAAAAATATCCGATATGAAGATCGAACTGGAAGTGGCCGACATTCGCAACTCGCAAACACAGAGCGAGGCATACGCTTTATTGCTCCGCAAGAAAGGAAGCGACGACTATCTTCCTGTCATCATCGGACTTAGCGAAGCGAGGGCCATCGTGCTCGAAATCAACAAGATTCCACCACGGCGCCCCAGCACCCACGACTTGTTTGTCCAGTTGACAGACGTATGCAATTGTAATTTACAAGAGGTTTTCATCTACAAATACGAGGAAGGTGTTTTCTATGCCAATTTAATTCTAATCAACGAGTTGGGAGAAAAGATTGTCTTGGATGCCCGCACCTCCGACGCCGTGACGCTGGCGCTCAAGTTAAACAAGCCCATTTTCATCGAAGAGGAGATTTTCTTAGATCACAGTTTCCACATCGAGCCCGACAACAGCACCCTATCTGTTGATGACGACACTGCCGACGACGATCCCGAAGAAGAAGACCAATACATCGAACAGAAAATCAAGGAGATGTCACAGGCCGAGTTGGAGAAACTCCTGGCTGGCGCCGTGGAAAGCGAAGACTTTGAACTCGCCTCTAAGATTCACGACGAGATGGAAAGACGGAAACATTAAGACATTTTAAGCGCTTCTATTCTGAAGCCACTATCCAGTTTTTTCTTAAATGCCCATATCAGCAAGTAGTAAATGGCGGTGAGTCCCAACGCTATTGCCACACATATCAGTTCGTTGGCAATGAACCGATTGGAAACGAGCAATGAAGCCAGCAAAATGACACATGGGTACAGATAGCCAATACGTACAGCGCTGTTGCCAGCCTTTCTGCGCATGGCCAGCCGCACCTCCTCACCCACTGCAAACAACTCTGGCTCACTGCAATAGGCAAACACTTCTTGCTGCCGCCGCTCCGATGAGAGGCAGACCGACTTCGCGTGGCAGGCGGCACACGCCGACTCGACCAGCACCTCAACCCAGAGGCCATCCTTTTCAATACGGAGCACGCGGCCCGTCTGGCAAATGTCGCTGGCCCTATTTTCGGGACAAGTAGTGGGTTCGGTTGGCATAACTATTTGTTTTACTTGATAATATGTGCGCAGATATCCTCGAATTGTGCCACACTCAACTGCTCAGGACGCAGGTTGAAGAGCGGAGAAGCGATGAATCCGTCCACAAAGTTATACATTTTCAACGAATTGCGAATAGTTTTACGACGCTGGTTGAATGCGGCTTTTACCACCTGCTTGAACAAATTTTCGTCGCAATGCAACTGTTTGGCGGGGTTCTTCGTCACCCTAATCACCGCCGACTTGACCTGCGGGGGCGGGAAAAACTGATGCTCGCTCACCGTGAAGAGATACTCCACATCGTAAAAAGCCTGCACCAGCACGCTGAGAATGCCATACTGCTTGCTTCCAGGAGCCGATGCGATGCGCTCGGCCACCTCCTTCTGGAACATGCCCACCAACTCTGTCACCAACGACTTGTATTCAAGCATCTTAAACATTATCTGCGTGGAAATATTGTAGGGAAAATTGCCAATGATGGTCAAATTATCCTGATACAGTTCGTCCAATTTCAGCGTCAGGAAGTCGGCCTCCATAATACGAGGTGCCAATGCGGGATAATGCACCTTGAGGTATTCCACCGACTCCGAGTCGAGTTCCACCACCGAGAAATCAAGGTCGGGTTGCTGCAGCAGATACTTGGTCAGCACACCCATTCCGGGACCTACTTCCAGCACATGGCGATTGCCAGCTTTGAGCGACGCCACAATCTGCTCAGCCACACTCTCATCGGTCAAGAAATGCTGTCCCAATCTCTTTTTAGGTGTAACTTTCATATTGTCTGCTAATTAAAATCGCCACGCAATTCTCTGTAGCGTTTACGGGCATCCACTACAAACACACTGCCCGGATAATTGCGCATCAGCGTCTGGTAACATTCCATCGCTTTCTGATTATCTTTGAGATAATAATCGTACAACTCGGCCAGCGTGAAGGCAACATCATCGCCCAAGATATCATCGCCATAGCGTGTCAGCACCTTTTGCAGCAACTCTTCGGCACCCAAGTAGTCCTTTTTCTTAATCAACAACTTGGCTTTCTGATAATAGACATCATCGGCCAACTTGCCCAAGGGAGATACCAACAGCACGGAATCGAGGTACTGCATAGCCTCGTCATCCTTGTTTTGGAAAATGAGGAAATCGGCTTTGGCATAGTATCTTAACGGCTGATTACCGCCCTGTTGCTCCGCAAAAAGCGATGTTGACACAGTATCTTCATCCTCATCTTCATCTTCTTCATTATCAGAAATAAGAAGTGAAAAATAGAGCGCATCGTTGGCAATCAACTTGGAAGTGGCGGCACTCAGCACATCCAGCTGGTTCTTGGCCCAGGCAAACTCGCCGATATAGAATGACAACTTGGCGTTTTTATACTTGGCCAGATGACCGATGGTATCGTTGGGCAAATCCTTCTCGACCTGTGAATAGTTGAGCGTAGCCTCCCAGATATCACCCGTAAACAACTGGATATCAGCCAAGTCTATTTTATAGAGTGCCTTCTCGCGTGCATCACGCCCTGCGGCCACAATCGCATTGTTAAGTATCTCAGTAGCCTGATCGGCCTTATTTACATAAAACGCCAACAGGTGGGCATATTTACGCACCCATTCCGAAGTGCCGCTATGCAAGCCATATTCGTTCAGCAACTTGCGGAATTCCGATTCGAGATTCATCGCATCAGCCATACGCACCGGGTAGCTGGAGGTAAGCTTTTTGTACTTGACATTCAGCAACTCATACTTGGCCGACGTAAAATAATCACACTTGCTTCCTTTCGAGATAACATAGTTCAACGCCTCGATGGCGCCGTCGTAGTTTCTATTCTCCGACATCACCTGTGCCAACTTGAACACACGTTCGCCATCCTCCTTGTAGCGCTTGTCCATTGATTTGGCCATGGTCAGCGCCGCATCATAATCCTTATGGATAAGATAGAGCCAGTACAACAGGTACATATAACAGTTGTTATTGGGCTCTTTTTGGGTATTGCGCTGCAGTACTGTCTTTAGCGTCAAATAGTTCTGGTGGTCCTCATCATCGGCCAACAAATCTTGGATGATGGCTTCCGCATCATCGAGGTAGGTCACATCATTATCGGCCACCAGTGCCAATGCCTCATCCACCACCTTTGACGGCTGATTTGTTTGGATATAGATTTTAGTCAGTTCTTTGGAAAACAACTTATTGTTTTTCAATAATTTGCGACCTTTAATAAGCGCTTCAGCGGCAAATTCCTTCTGACCACGAACCAGATAAGCATTATACAATTCCTTGATAGCATTCTCTCTGGCGGGCATGTCGTTCAAGCAGCGTTGGTACTCCTTTTGCGCCTTGTCGGCTTGCCCAGAACGCTCATACACGTAAGCCAAGTCAACTTTGACACGCTGCGAGGAGGGCAACGCCTGCTGTTGCTTCTTCACCACCTTCTCCAGATCCTTATAACGCTGCAACTCCAGCAAGGTCTGGTAATAGTAGGAATAAATGTAGAGGTCGGATTTCTTATCGTAGCACTTCTTAAACAGTTCGGCCGCCTTCTCGTACTCCTTGTTCTGGTAGTACTGAATAGCCAAACGCTCATCAGAATCTTTCTGAGCGAAAATGTTCAAAGAAAAGATGGTGATAAAAAGAAGTAGGAAAGCTTTTTTCATCTGCGATGACAATAAGACTGTAGTCAGTATTATTCTTCGTCGCCAGTTGTTTGGGTAGTTTCTTGAGCAGCAGGAAGTTCTTTCTTCATTTCCGACTTGGTAATGAAAGCGCAAGCCAGGCAGAGAACCATAATCACGGCTGCCAAGGTCCAGGTAGCTTTTTCCAAAAAGTCGGCAGTTTTGCGCACGCCCATAATCTGGTTTGAAGATGCAAAATTGGAGGCCAAGCCGCCGCCTTTAGAGTTCTGGATTAATACGAAAAATGCCAGCACGAAGCTGATTAAGATGATTACAACAACGAGAAATGTCAACATTTTTATTCGGTTTTGTTATTATTATTTCTTTCTTCTTTAAGCTTATCAATTTGGGCTGCAAAATAACAACTTTTTTCGGGATTTTGCAAACACAATTTTTTATAGATTTTGATGGCTTTGCCGTAGTAGCCCTGCTGGGCGAAAATGAGGGCCAGCGTCTCCGAAATCAGCTCGGGATTCTCCACACAACTGTCCTTTCCGTAATTGACGGTTGCCTCCGGCTTATCAGGCACAGTCTTGATCTTAGGCGCATTGGTGCCGAACTTGTCAATCAACTCATCCAGCAACTCGTGTTCCTCGTCCGCGGCCGCCGATGCGACGGCTGCTGTTGGCTGCTCAATCTCTGCCGTCGGCAACTCCTCAACGGCAGGCACCGTCAGCAATGTTTGCTGCAAAACGGGACGATTGGCAATGGAGAGCAGCAATTTCTTCTTTTCCTGCTCGTATTGCTCGGGGCGCAACTGCTTGAGCATACGCACATACAAAAACGAAACCGCTGATGCGGCCGGATAGGCGGCGTGGCACTCTGCCAACTCCGCCAATAATCGCTCGTCGGCAGCGGGCATTGACACCACATAGTCGGAAAAAGAGGCCTTATCCATGTTTCGTTTTTTTAGGATTGCAAACTTACACAAAAAAGTTCGATGTTCGTCACTGCATCAGGTCCACCAGTTTTTGTGTCATCGCCTCCCAGTTATAGTGCTCTTTCACAAAGCGATAGCCATTCTCTGAAATTTCGGCGTATTTCTCGGGATTATTCAACAACAGACGCACGGCATCTATATAACCCGTTGTGTTGTTGCAAATGATGACCTCCTTACCCTCCTCGATGCCTTCCAGCGGGCGGCCAGCAAGCGTGGAAGTGACGCAGGGCAACTTCATCGCCATGGCCTCCAGCAGTTTGTTCTGCAAGCCTGTGCCCAAACGCATGGGCGCGATGAAGATTCTCGATTTTCCATAGTATTCGCTCATCGAATCAACCCAGCCCGTAACGATAACATCCTTGCTGCGAAGGGCTTGCACGCGCGGGGCGGGATTAGTGCCGCAGAGCACCAACTTCAAGTCGGGAAACTCCGCCTTGAGCTGCGGAAATATCTCCTTGGCCAAATACTCGGCCGCATCAATGTTGGGGGCATAGCTCATATTGCCTGAGAAGATAAGGTCGTACTGCTTGGGAGCATCCGAATAGACATACTTCGAAAAATCGACCCCGTTGGCCACCACGACAATCTTTTCGTTTTCCGAATGGGGAATCATGTCGCGATCCACAGCAGTGATGATGGTCTTATGGTCAAAATAGGGGAAGATATCGCGTTCATAACGGTGCAGGCGGCGGTATTCCATCTTGAAGAACGGCTTGGCATACCAAGGGGCGGCTTCGTAACGACGCTGCATCCCTTTAGAGAGAACATCCTGATAGTCAAGTGTTTTTGGAATCTTCACCTTCTTCACATACTCGGCCACACGCAAAAATTGGCAGTAGATATGGTCGGGATGGATATCGTCGATTTTCTGCAGGATGATACGTCGGGCTTTGTTGTTGAAGAAATAGCCACACTGGATAGGCAGTCCCTTGAAGAAGAAGCGCAGCATGTTCCACAGTCGCTGCGGCCACGACAACGGGATGATGGTGATATCCTTGCAATATTGGCGCAACTCGGCCTCAGCCTGTGGGTGCAGGGGCGTGTCGTTCAGCGCAATCAGGTAGATGTCGTAGTATTGGGAGAGCACGCGGACTTGATGGTAGGCACGCAACTTGTCGCCTTTCTCAAGCGGATAGGGAACACGCGACAAAACCACTAATATCTTCATACAGTTCGGGGAATAGATGGTTAAAACATATAGCCAATCTTAACATACAGGTTGGCCATTGAGGCGTTGTCCTGCTTGTTGAAAGGCACGGCCCAGTCAACCGACAGGATGAAATTCTCATTCATGGCTATTTTCAGTCCGATGCCGGCCGACATGTGGGGACGGTAAATGCGGGCATCCTTGCCAAATTTGAGATATTGGTCCAATTTACTCATGTCGAACTCGGGGTCGTTCTCCTCAATCGAAGCACGCACTTTGTTCTCGTCCAACTCGTATGGTTGCAGCACCATACCGATGTCGAACAGCGGATTCAGACCGATATAGAAATTCTCTTTCTTAATCTTAAACTTGCAGATTTTGAATCTGAACTCCACATTGGCAAAAGCCACGCCGTTGGCCAGAATGCGGTTACGGAGCACACCGCGCAACGAGTTGCCACCACCCAATCCTTCGTACATCACACGTTGCATATAGAGCGCGTTCAGATAGCTGTTCAAGTAGAAAGGACTGTTACCCGCAGTATTGATTTGTAAGCCAAGACGATAGGCAAATGTGATATAATCTTTATAAACAGGCACATAATGACGGAAATTGGCATTCAATTTCAAATCGTTGAACTTGGCCTGCTTGCCAAAAGCGGCATAGTAAGTGAGGAACACGTCAGCATGGATACCTTTGCTGGGATTCTGCTGCTTGTTACGGCTATCGTAGGTGAGGCCGGCATGGATGTAAGGATGCCAACCGCCATTCTTCTCGTTCTCGTCGATGATATTCCACAAGACGAACTTCTCGTAAAGGCCGTCGATGTGAGGCAACTGCTTTTCGGGCTTCTTGCCTTTGTTAATCATGTCGATGTTGACTGAGCCGATGTTGTACCACAACACGCCAATGCCCGCATTCCACTTCCAATTATTGTGGATAGTTCCCTGAATATCAGCCGAGAAGCGGAATATATCGCGTTTGAATTTGTAGAAGGCACGACTGCGATAGCCATCTTCGGCGGTGTATTTTTTCGAGTTGCGCCACACATCGTTATAGACGGTCTGATAGCCGTTATAGCCAAAGAAGTCGCACATGGCGTCGGGCAGATAAGAGGCATCAATCGTCAGACGATGGTTGGGAATCAGATATTTGGAATCGTATGAGAAGCGGAAAACACCATATCTTTTCGTGGTGTAAGAGGCTTCCACATAGAACGAATGCAAATATTCGGGATAGGTGGAACCGTCGCCGAAATAGTAGATGTTGGAGAGTGCTCCGTACTGAAAGCCCAGGTCGGCATCGTACGATACGCTCGGCAGAATACCGAAAGTCCAGCCGCGGCGGATGCCGTCGGGATCTTTCTCTTTCTTCTTTTTCTTCTCTTTAGGTTCTTTAGACTTTTCTGTTTGGTCCACATCTTTCAACTCGTCAATAGCCAGCAACTGATTGAAAGAACCGCTTAACAACACTACCAACAAAAGGATAATAAATTTTTTCATAGGTGGCGTTTTGGTTAATAGTTTGATTTTAAATAAAATAGCAATCTTTATCGAAATGCTTTTACAAGTAAACGGCAAAGATAAGACATAATTCTCACACAGCCAAATTCATATTGCACTTTTAACATTTGGCCCATTGCCTTTTAGTAAGACTCAAGCCGCTTCTGCGTTAACTTTATCATCTTATTTTTCAACGATTTGCGTAAAAAAACTCAAAAATTCTCAAATAAAGTTTGTGGAAACGAATAAAATTACTATTTTTGCAGCCTCAAAAACAAAGGATGTCCCAGTAGCTCAGCAGGTAGAGCACATCCCTTTTAAGGATGGGGTCCTGGGTTCGAATCCCAGCTGAGACACAAAGAGTTAGCAAATCGGCTTCCACAAGAAGCCGATTTTTTTTGTGGCTTAATTTTTCGCAATACCATTTTAAAGTGTATATTTGCGTCACTTTTTATTACGAAAACATCATTACAACCCTTATTGACACCTCATCATGAACAAAATCAAAAAAACAACCACCTTCAGCACACAGTACCAGAGAACCGGATTCGACAAGGATGACATCACCCCCATCCAGTGTAAGGAATTGGAAGTGGAATACAACGAGGCTGGAAAAGCCGCCAAGGAGACTCATTTCTCAGAAGATGGCGAAGTTGACAGCTACACCTTGAACGAATATGACGACCGTGGCCGACTGGTTTCCTCGGTGCAATACGATGCCGACGAGATTCTCTGTCAACAGACCACCCAGCAGTACGACGAGGAAGGTCACCTGGTTTGTCAGGGCAACATCTATGGTGAAGGCTCACCCGAATATCTCACTAAGTTCGTGTATGAGAATGGATTACTTATGCGTCAGGATTCATACGATGAGGATGATTTTGATTTTACAGAGAAAGAATTTGCTTACGATAGCGAGGGACGACTGACAAAGGAGATTGACTACTCGGACGACGGAGAAGTATTATATGCTATTGAAAATCAATACAATGAGAAAGGTCTTTTAAGCCAAATGATTCGTAATGAGGTGGCTGCCAAGGACCGTCGCACTTACCAATTTGCTTACGATGAGCGCGGAAACAAGGTTAAAGACTTGGTTTACAATTACAACGAGGAGTTGATTGCCAAGGCTTACTACACATACAACGATGACGACCAGCCGCTGGAAGTCGAGACGGAGGATTTGGACAGATACCAGAAGGCTACTTACACCTACGAAGGAGCACACCTTGTGGAAGAGGCTCTGACAGATAAGGATGGCAATGTATTGTCGAAAACGACCTACCACTACAACGAGCAGGACGACATCGACCTGATAACGCGCTACATCCGCGATGAGGTTGACAACAACGAATTGCGCGTGCTGAGCGAGACGCAGTACGAGCGCGAGTATTACGCGTAGAGGTCGACTATTTCAGTTCAGCGGCAAGCACCTTGTCGCGCATGGCTATTTTATAGTCTTCCAGTTTTTTAGCAATATTTTCATCGAAAGCACCCATCATCTCAATGGCGAGCAGGGCGGCGTTTTTGGCCTGGTTAATAGCCACCGTAGCCACGGGAATACCGCCAGGCATCTGCACGATAGAGAGGAGCGAGTCGAGGCCGTTGAGCGCAGCCGACTTGATGGGCACACCGATGATAGGAAGTGTGGTCTTGGCTGCCATCATGCCAGCCAAATGGGCAGCACCGCCGGCGCCGGCGATAATGGCCTTCAGTCCTCTTGCGCGAGCGGTAGAGGCATATTCAAATGTGCGGTCGGGCGTGCGGTGGCCGCTGATGACTTCTTTCTCGTAAGGGATGCCGAACTCTTCCAGTACGGCACAGGCCTCCTGCATGACATTCCAGTCGCTGGTCGAGCCCATGATTACTCCTACTAATGCGTTCATATCTACTTTATTTTTAATGAATTACTTTTCATTTTTGCAAATTGCGCACATCCACGCCCCAGAGCAACTTCTCGCGGATGACCGAGAAGAACGACTGCGACGAGAAGCGCAAGGTCTTGATGGTGAATTTTTCCTTAGAGAGCGTGATGCTCACGGGATTGGTCACAATCGTCTTGCCCGAATCGACAGAGAGCAGGAACGAGCCACAACGACTCTCCACTTCCAGGCGGACGATGGAGGTGTCGGGGATAACGATGGGGCGTACTGCCAGAGTATGTGATGCCACGGGAGTCACTGTCCATACACCTGCGGAAGGCAGAAGAATGGGGCCACCGCAACTCAACGAGTAGGCCGTAGAACCTGTAGCCGTCGCAATTATCAGACCATCAGCCCAATAAGTGTTGACCAACTCGCCATCCACCCACAATTTCACCGAGTTCATCGAATCCTGCTCCGTAGGTCTTACCGTCACATCATTCAAGGCAAACTGCGACTTCAGGTCGAGAGGCACACTGCTTTCGAGATGGAGCAACGAACGTTCCTCAATGTGGAAGTCGCCTTGCAGCAACTTGTCGAAGTACTCGTCAAAACGATCCTTGCTGATGTTGGTCAAAAAGCCGATGCGGCCGGTATTGACACCCACGATGGGAATGTTTGAGTCGGCCACGATGCCGGCAGCGCCCAAGAAAGTGCCATCGCCACCGAACGAGAAGAGATAGTCGATTTGGCAGTGCAACAGCTCAGCTTTGTCGCCAAACTGTCCGCTAATTACGTCGACACAAGATTTGTCGAACAGCGGTAGCAAGTCGGCATATACATAAACCTCGACCTGTCGCAAGCGCATAGAATTCATCACCTTCCCGATAAACGAAAGGGTGTCGGCATCGTACTGCTTGCTATAAACCGCTATTTTCATTGCAGAAAAACGGCAAAGAATTGATTATTTGTACTCTTTCACTTCCATCTGGCCTTTCAGCACCATGAGGGCATTCATGGCCAGCGCGCCCATCTCGTCTTCACCAGGATAAACGGACACCGGAGCAATCCAGTCAACATACCTTTTGATACGTTCTACGATGGGCTTGCCGTAAGCGATACCGCCTGTCAGCAGGATGGCATCCACCTTGCCTTTGAGCACCACGGCACATTCGCCGATATATTTCGATATCTGATAAGCCATAGCTTCTTCCAGCAATTCGGCTTTCGGGTCACCGGCTTTGGCGCGTTTCTCAATTTCGTAAGCATCATTGGTGCCGAAATAGGCCACATAGCCGCCTTTACCCGCAATCATCTTCATCACTTCCTCTTCAGTGTATTCGCCACTAAAACAAAGTTTTACCAACTGTCCCATCGGCAAAGTTCCTGAACGTTCAGGTGAGAACGGGCCCTCACCTGTCAGGGCCTGGTTCACATCGATAACCCATCCTTTTTCGTGGGCACCGATGCTGATGCCGCCACCCATGTGGGCGATAATCAGATTCAAATCCTCATATTTCTTATTGATGCTACGCGCGTAGATACGGGCGATTGCCTTCTGGTTCAGCGCGTGGAAGATGGTGGTACGCTTAAACAGGGGATGACCGGCGATACGAGCCACATCCGACAATTCATCCACAACACCTGGGTCAGCAATGTAAGCCGCATCCAGACCGATGGTGCGGGCGATACTATCAGCGATGAGGCCGCCCAAGTTGCAGGCGTGCTTTCCAGCAAGACCTATACGCATGTGTTCCTTCATCAAATCATTGATGCGGTAAACGCCCGAAGATACTGGTTTAATCAGACCGCCACGGCCGATAACAATATCTATGGAAGAGATGTCCACACCATTTTCTTTCAACACCTCTAAAATTACTTTATACCTATATTCGTACTGGTCGGCAATAGTCTTAAACGCCGCCAAATCTTCAAGAGAGTGGCGAATATTCTGAACGAATTTCTGTTCCTCGCCCTCATAAACGGCGATTTTAGTTGAAGTAGAACCTGGGTTAATGGCAAGAATGGTACTGTTATTCATTATAATGTTTTGTAGTTAAACTAATTGATATTCAAGGTTAGGGTTTGTATTAACAAGGGAAACCATCTCCTGTTAATCGTGTGCAAATATACACCTTTTTTGTTTCAAAAACAAATTGTGGAGAGCACAGGCTTAAAATGGTCTATTACATATTAAAAAAGATGATGTATATTTGCACGCGCAAATCGCTGTCGGTCATGGACCACCGCCCAAATTGGCGCTAGAAGTCCTCTGCATGAAAGAATTACGAGCCATTCTCAAGAAAGAGTTTATCCATATTTTTAGGGACAAGATTACCTTTTTTCTTGTGCTGGCTATGCCTATCATGCTGGTGCTCCTGCTGGGCTTCACCATCAGCACCGAAATCCGCAACGCCAAGATTGCCGTCATGGACCAGTCGATGGATAGCCAGTCGAAAAAGCTGATCGATATCATCACTGCCTCCAACTACTTCCAAATCGTCTCCTACCCTGAAACAGAAGCCGACATTGACCAGGATTTCAAAACCAAGGAAATCAAACTGGCCCTCATCATTCCGACTAATTTTGAAGAGAAATTAGAGAAGGAAAAAATAGTTGAAATACAGATTATTAGCGACGTTTCCGACCTTAACATCGCCTCCGTACTCAACAATTATATGAAGTCCATATTCAACGACTTCACCACCGAGTACAACAACGGGGTGAACCTTGTCCCGTTCAACATCTCGACCAAGATGGAGTACAACCCAAAGATGGACAGCGTCTATATGTTCGTGCCAGGCATCATCGCCCTCATCATGATTATCGTGACGGCGCTCATGTCGTCCATCACGCTCGCACGCGAGAAGGAGACCGGCTCGATGAACATGCTGCTCATCACGCCCGTCAAGAAGATCTACGTGGTCATCGGCAAGGTGATTCCCTACATGATCATTTCGTTCATCTGCACCATCTTCATTCTCATCATCAGCGTCACCGTGTTCCACATGCCCATCAAGGGAAGCATCTGGTTCCTGTTGCTGCTGTGCATCATCTTCATGTTCACCTCCGCTTCATTCGGCCTGATGATTTCGGCCATTGGCCGCACCCAGCTCGACGCCATGATGGTGACCATGATGGGGCTGTTCCTGCCTACCGTGTTGCTGTCGGGCTTTCTCTTTCCGCTCGACAATATGCCCTACTTCTTCCAAATTCTCGCCGACATATTCCCTGCCAAATGGTTCATCATCGCCATCAAGGACGTGATGATCAAAGGCTCCGGATTTTCCGAAATCTGGAAGTATCTGGCCATCCTGACGGGTATGTCCATCATACTCATCAGCTTCAGTTTAACCCGAATCGATAAAAGAAAATAGCCATGCGGACCATCTTCATCCTTATCAAAAAAGAATTCTTGCAGGTCTTCCGCAGTCCGCTGCTGCTCAGCATCCTGATTGTGGCTCCGTTGGCTCAATTTATCCTCTTCCCGTTTACCGCCGACTACGAAATCAAAGTCTTGGAGATCGCCTTCATCGACAACGACCACTCTTCCACCTCACGCAATATCATCAACGACTTCGCCGCCTCAAAACATTTTGTAAGTCATGGACTAATAGATTCCAAAAAGATAGCCGACTACATGATGAAGAAAGATGAGATTGACTTCATTGTGGAATTGCCTGCGGGTTTGGAGAAGAGCATCATGAATCAGGAGCAATGCAACATTGCTGTCACCGCCAACGCCATCAACAGCGTGAAAGCGGGCATCGGCATTGGCTATGTGCAGGCCGTGCTGGGTAATTTCATGAGCAACATGGCCGAGAATAGCGGTGCCATCACCACCGACTTGTCGCAGATTGTGACCACCAATATCTACTGGTACAACGAGCAGATGAACTACAAAAACATCATTGTGCCTGGCATTTTGGTCATTCTGGTTACACTCATCGGTGCCTATGTCACTGCGCTGAACCTTGTGCGCGAGAAAGAAATCGGCACCATCGAACAGATTAACGTCACCCCCATCAAGAAATGGCAATTCCTATTGGGCAAAACCATCCCCTTCTGGATTCTGGGTATGATGGAGTTCATGGTCGGCTTGGTGCTGATGTACTTCATCTTCCACATTTCGGTGCAAGGCAGCGTGATACTGCTGCTTGGTGTTACTGCCATCTACCTTTTCGTGATGGTAGGCCTGGGCTTCTTCATCTCCAGCATCTCCGAAAACCAGCTGCAGGCGATGTTCATCGTCTTCTTCCTCTTCATCGTTTTCGTGCTGCTCAGTGGCCTGTTCACCCCGACAGAGGGCATGCCCTCGTGGGCATTGCATCTCAACTACCTGAACCCCATGTCATTCTTTATGGATGTCATCAAGCAAATCATTTTGAAAGGAAGTACTATTCACGATATACAGAAACAGATTATCATCCTATCCGTCATGGCTGTAGTGCTGAACACTGCAGCGCTGATTTTCTATCGCGATAGAGTAAAATAAAACAGATGAAAAAACTCTCCATGGGGGAACTTCACCGCGTCAGCGCGGAAGAATTTCACAAACAGGACAAAACTCCACTCATTGTCATCCTCGACAACGTGCGCAGCATGAACAATGTGGGCTCCATCTTCCGCACCTGCGACGGCTTTGCGGTCGAAAAGCTCTACCTGTGCGGCATCACGGCTTGCCCACCCAACAAAGAGATTGCCAAGACCGCCCTCGGCGCTACCGAATCGGTCGATTGGGAATATGCGGAAGATACGGCCACGCTCGTGCAACGGCTGAAAGCAGAGGGCGTGGAGGTTTATGCCCTCGAACAGACCGACAGTTCCATTATGCTGGACCAATTCCAGCCTACTGCAGGCAAGAAGACCGCCATCATTGCCGGCAATGAACTCTTCGGCGTGGACGACAATGTGCTGCCCCATTGCGACGGAGCCATTGAGATTCCGCAAAAAGGCACCAAACACTCATTTAATGTATCCATCGCCACAGGAATTGTTATCTGGCACATTTTCAATATTTTACAAAAGTATTGAAAGAAAAAATTTGTTAAATAAAAAAAACTTGTACTTTTGCACACTTTTTCAAACCAACAAAAAGATAGAATATGAGCAAGGATCTGATTATTGTTGAGTCACCCGCGAAAGCCAAAACCATTCAGAAATTCATAGGTAAAGAGTTTGATGTTATCTCCAGTAAAGGACACATCCGTGATTTGCCTCAAAAAGATATAGGTATCGACATTGAGAAGTCGTTCACTCCGAAATACGAAATCATTGACGACAAGAAAAAGCTGATACAAGAGATTAAGAAGTTATCGGAAAAAGCCGACACTGTTTGGTTGGCAACTGATGATGACCGTGAAGGAGAAGCCATTTCGTGGCATTTGATTGACACCGTTAAGATTCCTGCTGACAAAGTAAAACGTATTGTATTTCACGAGATTACCAAGTCAGCTATTGACAACGCCTTGGCTCATCCCCGCCAGCTGGATGTTAATCTGGTGAACGCCCAACAAGCACGCCGTGTGCTCGACCGCTTGGTAGGTTTTGAGTTGTCGCCTGTGCTGTGGCACAAAGTGAAACCCCAACTGTCGGCCGGCCGCGTGCAATCAGTCACCGTAAAACTGATTGTGGAACGCGAGCGCGAAATCAACCAATTCAAGACCACCTCTTCGTACAAAGTGGGCGGCACCTTCACCTCCGTTCTGGATAAGAGCCATACGCTGAAAGCCGACCTGAACAAGAAATTCAACACGAAAGAAGAGGCTGTTGCTTTCCTGGAAGATTGCAAGAACATCGAAGCCTTCACCATCGACAGCATTGAGACCAATCCCAGCAAAAAGTCGCCAGCACCACCCTTCACCACCTCCACCCTGCAACAGGAGGCTTCCCGCAAGTTGGGATTCCCCGTGAAGAAAACCATGATGGTAGCACAACAGCTGTACGAAGCCGGTTACATTACCTACATGCGTACCGACTCGGTTAACCTGTCATCGTTGGCCCTGAACACCGCCAAAGAGGAAATCACCAAATTGTACGGTGCCGACTATGCGCACACGCGCAAGTATGTCACCAAGAGCAAGGGGGCACAGGAAGCGCACGAAGCCATCCGCCCCACATTTCTGTCGAATCACACTATTGACGGTGACAAGGATGCCAAAAAGTTGTACGAACTGATTTGGCGTCGTACCATCGCCTCTCAAATGAGCGATGCCAAAATTGAAAAGACCGAAATCAGAATCCCCGTGGATGGTCGCAGCGAACAGTTCGTTTCGACTGGAGAAGTTGTTCTCTTCCAAGGCTTTCTGAAAGTATATATCGAATCCAAGGATGAAGAAGAGGAGACGGACAAGGAATTCCTCTCACCCGTAAAAAAAGGCGAAAAGCTGTATGCCAACGAAATTTCGGCCGTACAGAAATTCTCTCAACCTCCTTTGCGTTACACTGAAGCCAGTCTGGTAAAGAAAATGGAAGAATTAGGCATTGGCCGTCCCTCGACCTATGCTCCCACCATCACCACCATCCAAGATAGACAATATGTGGAGAAGAAGAGCCTTCCGGGCCAGGAAAGAGATTATTGCCAGATTACACTGAAAAACAAGGCGATAAAGGAAACCGTTAAGAAAGAAAAATATGGTATGGAGAAAGACAAACTCTTCCCTACCGATATTGGATATGTAGTCAACGACTTTCTGCAGAAGAACTTCAGCCAGATTATGGACTATGGCTTCACCGCCGATGTGGAGAAGGAATTCGATGACATTGCCGAAGGGTCAGTGGAATGGCAGAAGATGATGACCGATTTCTACCATCACTTCCACCCCACCATTGAAGAAGCCATGACGCACTCGGCCAAAGCCAGCGGCGAAAGACTGCTCGGCAAGGATCCGAAAACTGGCGAGAATGTGTACGCCAAGTTAGGCAAGTACGGCCCCATGGCACAAATTGGCGAAGTTAGCGACGACAAGAAACCGAAATATGCACGACTGAAAAAGACCCAATCCATCGACAACATCACGCTGGAAGAGGCTCTCGAACTCTTCAAGTTACCACGCGTCGTTGGCAAATACGAAGGTGCAGACATCACCATCGGCATCGGCAAATTCGGACCTTATATCCGCTACGACAACAAGTTTGTCACTTTGCCCAAGGAAGATGAGCCGACGGAGGTTTCCTACGAAAGATGCCTCGAACTGATAGAACAGAAAAAGAAGACCGACGCCGAGCGCGCACCGCACAGCATCGGCATGTACAACGGCCTGGAAATTGTGGCCGCAGTCGGCAAGTATGGTCCTTACCTCAAATACAACAACAAGAATTATACTTTAGGTAAAGGATTTAATATCAATGAAATAACTCTCGACAAAGCCATTGAGTTATTGGGACAGAACAGCAATAAGAACGTGATTGCCACCTTTGCTGAAGACGAGAATATCAAGGTGATGAACGGTCACTACGGAGCTTACCTTACCAACGGAAGCAACAATTTCAAAATCCCGAAAGACAAGAATCCCGAGACACTCACTTACGCCGACTGCTTACAAATCATGTCCACCATTGCCCCTTCCGCTAAAAAACGAGGCGGCACACGCAAGAAATAATACATGGGTTAAACCATTGTAAAACATACCATTATGAGAGCTCTGCTGTCAGGTTTACTGCTATTCTGCACTGTAGGATTGTTTGCGCAGAATTTTGACGACTACTTCAGCCAACGCACATTACGTATCGACTACCTGCACATTGGCAATAAGCATCAGGAGGCTGTAGAGATTTCTGCCTACAAAACCCGCGAGGGCTGGACGGGCACGCGACAATTTCTCATCGAACCCAACCGCTACGGTGACGTGCTGTTCGAAGCATTCGACTCGCTGACCATGGTTCCCATCTACAGCCGGAGCTATTCCTGCCTTTTCAACGAATACCGCACAACCGTTGAAGGCGAAACCATCGTGGACACCTTTGAGGAGTGCATCAACATGCCGATGCCCAAACAGACCATCCTCTACAGATTTTCCTCATTCGACCGATATAAGAAAAAGACCCAATTATACGAGGGCTATTTCAATCCCAAGCATGAACTCATGAGTTCAACTCCCTCCAAGCCATACCAAATGATGGACTTGCAAGTGATGGATTTGCATATCGGTGGCAAGGCTGAGGATTGTCTCGACATTCTCTTTATTCCAGATGGTTACTCTAAAGATGACAAAGAGCTGATGAAGAGCGACATGCGCAGATTCTGTTCTTACATTATGAACTGCTCACCTTACAAAGAATTGGCCGAGCATGTCAACATTCGCGCCATCAAAGGCTATTCGGAAGAGTCGGGTATCACCAACCCCAACACGAACACTTTCCGTAAAACCTTGTTGAACAGCAGTTTCAATACAATAAACCTGGATCGCTATTTGATGTGTCTTCATGTTTGGAAACTCAACGACATTGCTGACTTGGCACCGCATGATGTCATTGTCATCATTGCCAATACAGCCAAATACGGCGGCGGTGGCATCTTCAACTTCTACTGTACAGTCAACAACATCGGCACCCACTCCGACTATGTAATCGTCCATGAGTTGGGCCATTTACTGGGCGGTTTGGCCGACGAGTACTACACTTCGGAAGTGTCAGTACGCGACTACTACCCCGAAGGGGTGGAACCCGTTGAACCCAACCTGACCACGCTGGTCGATTTTGACAACAAATGGAAAAAACTCGTCTCAAGCGACACCCCCATTCCGACTCCTGCCACGCCCGCTTACCGCGAGACAACCGGCGTGTTTGAAGGTGGCGGCTATGTAGCCAAAGGTGTCTTCCGTCCCTGCCAAAAATGCACAATGAAAGACTTGCTATACAACCACTTCTGCCCCGTATGCAAACAGACGCTGATAGAGGTGATAAAGTATTATACGAATGACTAAGAGTGAGAAGTGAGGAGTGAAGAATTATAGAGTTATTGAATTATAGAACTAAAAACTAACAACTAAAAACTTCTTTGAATTTTATACTTAATTATACATTGTAAATTGTAAATTATAAATTATAAACTATAAACTATAACGCTATGAACATCACAAAATTAGATCAAGTTGTCGAATTGGTAAAAAGCCGTCCTGCCAAGCGTTTGGTAGCCGCTTACGCCAATGACGCCCACACCATCGAAGCTGTCAACAACGCTGTTGACATGGGCATTGTAAAAGCCACGCTGGTTGGCGACAAAGCCACCATTGAGAACGTGTGCAAAGAGCTGAACATCGATACCGCCAAGTTCAACATCATCCAGGAAAGCGACGCCAACAAAGCCGCCGCCAAGGCTTGCGAACTCATCAATAACGGTGAAGGTGACATCCTGATGAAAGGATTGCTCTCAACCGACAAGTACATGCACGCCATTTTGGACAAAGAAAAAGGCCTCTGCCCTCCGAAAGTTACCTTGGCTCACATTGCAGTCATCGAAAACCCGCAATATCATAAACTGCTGATTGTCAGCGATTGCGCCATTCTTCCGCTTCCCGACCTGAAGCAAAAGCAGACCCTGCTGAAATATGTGACCAAAACCGCCAAGACCATCGGCATTGAGAAGCCCAAAGTAGCTATGGTTTGCGCTACCGAGCAGATGCTGGCCGGACTGCCCGCCTGCGTAGATGCCGCCATCATCGCAAAGATGGCCGACCGCGGCGTGTTCCCCGACTGCCTGGTTGACGGTCCCCTCTCTATCGACCTCGCACTGGATGCAGAGACCGTGGCCATCAAGAAACTGGCTAGTCCTGTAGCCGGCGATGCCGACTGCTTGGTATTCCCCAACTTGGAGAGCGCCAACGTATTCTACAAATGCTGCACCAAGTTCGACCACGCCGAAATCGGTGCCATGCTGATGGGTGCCAAAGCCCCGTGCGTACTCTCGTCACGTGGCGACACCGCCAAAACAAAATTGTACTCTATCGCCATTGCTGCTATCATGGCGAAATAAGAATAAGAACAAA
>JAEERB010000151.1 GCA_016285615.1 Bacteroidales bacterium | reverse complement strand
TGCCGTGGTGCTGTTGGCATATAGGTAGTTGATCGTCAACGTGTAGCTGTTGATGCTGTAGGTCACATCGACGGTCACGTTCTCCGTGCCCATCGTGCCCGTCACGACCGGCTGGTCGGCGGTGTAGCCAGTGATGTCGGGTGAAGTGACGCTGTAGGTGGCGTTGTAGTCCACACTCTCCGTGTGTGTCGTTGCAGCCGTGGTGCCGTTGGCATATAGGTAGTTGACGGTCAGCGTGTAGCTGTTGATGGCGTATGTAACATTAACCGTCACGTTCTCCGTACCCATCGTGCCCGTCACGACCGGCTGGTCGGCGGTGTAACCGGTGATGACAGGCGAAGTAACACTGTAAGCCGCATTGTAGTTCACGCTTTCGGTATGTGTCGGAGCAGCTTGATTGCCATTTGCATACTTGTAATTGATGGTCAAAGTATAGCTGTTCAGGCTGAAGTTGGCAACCAAAGTTCTTTCTCCTGTTACCGTGAAACCATAGGTGGCGTTGTTGAAAACCACTTGGGTGCCTTCGGTCCAGTTAACAAAGCTATAACCTTCGGCGGCCGAGGCAGTCAGCGAAGCCGTCTCACCATGATTGTATGTGCCAGCACCCGTCACGGTACCGCCGTTGTTCGGGTTGGCTGAAGCGGCAATTGAATAACTATTCAGACTGAAATTGGCCACAAGTGTCTTCGCGCTTGTAACAGTGAAACTATAAGTAGGATTGGTGGACACCGGCTGTCCATTCTCCGTCCAATTAATAAAGGTATAACCCGTGTTAGCCGTGGCAGTCAGCGAAGCCGTCGAACCATGGTTGTATGTGCCCGCACCTGTCACCGTGCCGCCTGCGGTTGGGTTGGCCGAGGCAGAGATGGCATAGCTGTTGAGGGTGAAGGTGGCTGTATATGAGGCAGCCTCGGTTACCGTAAACTGATACGAAGCATCGGTGCTGACCACTTGTGTACCCTTCTTCCAATTGGTGAAGGTGTAGCCCGTGGCGGGAGTGGCAGTCAAAGTACAAGATGCACCATAGTTGTATGAGCCAGCACCGCTCACCGTGCCGCCTGCGGTGGGATTGGCGGAAGCGCCGATGGCGTAGCTGTTGATGGTCCACTTGGCCCAGAAGCTCTTATCACCTGTGGCAGTGGTTGAAATGTCCGTTACTGCCGAACCTGTAAGGTTGGCATTGTCGTACCATCCGCCGAAGGTATATCCCGTGCGGGTGACATCGGTAGGCAGGGTCGCTCCCACACCGTAGGTATAGGAAGTCACGTTGCCGCTGTTGATGGTACCATTGTTGGCGTTCAGCGTCACCGTGTATGTGATCGGAGCGAAGTTGGCGACGAGCGTCCGCGCACCGGTAACCGTGAACTGATAGCTCGCATTGGTAGAGACTTGGGAGCCATTCGCCGTCCAGTTGACGAAGGAGTAACCCGTGGACGGAGAAGCCGTCAGTGTACAAGTGGAACCATGTTCGTATGTGCCTGCACCAGTTACCGTACCTCCCGCAGTGGGATTGGCCGAGGCGCTGATAGTGTATGTTTTTTTGGTAAACTGTGCCACATAGGTTCCCGCCGCATTTACCGTAAACGTATAGTTGGCATTAGTGGAGACTTGAGTGTTGTTCTTTGTCCACTTCGTGAAATTGTAGCCCGTAGCGGGAGTAGCTGTCAATGTGCAACTGGCACCATAGTTGTATGTTCCTGCTCCGTTCACCGTGCCGCCTGCGGTGGGATTGGCAGAAGCGCCGATGGCGTAGCTGTTGATGGTCCACTTGGCCCAGAAGGTCTTGTTGCCCGTGGCTGTGTTTGAAATGGCCGTTACTGCCGTGCCCGTGAGGTTGGCATTGTCGTACCAGCCACCGAAGGTATATCCCGTGCGGGTGACATCGGTGGGCAGGGTCGCTCCCACACCGTAAGTATAGGAAGTGACGTTGCCGCTGTTGATGGTACCATTGTTGGTGTTCAGCGTCACCGTGTATGTGTTCGGTGCGAAGTTGGCGACGAGTGTCCTTGCTCCAGTAACCGTGAATTGGTAGCTTGCATTGGTGGAGACCTGGGAATTTCCCGACGTCCAGTTGACGAAGGAGTAACCCGTGGCCGGAGTGGCGGTCAGGGTACAAGATGCTCCGCTGTTGTAAGTTCCACCGCCCGTAACACTACCTCCTGCTGTTGGGTTCGCCGTTGCTGTAATAGCAAATGTTTGAATAAAGTTGGCAACATAAGAAGCTGCAGCATTGACCGTGAAGGAATATGTCGGATTAGTCGAAACCTGTGTGCCGTTTTTGGTCCAGTTGACAAAAGCATAGCCAGAATTAGCAGTAGCTGTCAGCGTGCAGGTTGTGCCATACTGGTATGAGCCAGCACCGCTCACCGTACCACCCGCTGATGGACTGGCAGATGCACTTATAGTGTATGATTTCTTGGTAAATACGGCAACATAGCTGGCAGCGCCCGTCACCGTAAAGGTATAATTGGCATTGGTAGAAACTTGCGTTCCGTTTTTGGTCCACTTTGAGAAGTTGTATCCTGTAGCCGGAGTAGCTGTCAGTGTGCAGCTTGAACCTATTTCGTATAATCCTGCGCCAGCTACCGTGCCCCCTCCACTTGGATTAGAAGAGGCATTGATAGTAACGTAATCTTGTGGCGTACAAACAAGGCGTACAGATCTACCTTGATAACGCTCTGTTTGTGTGGTTGAGAGACTACCATCTAAAAAAGACATGAAATATGAAGCAGAAGTATTAGTGCCAGCCGATGATGCATGATAATAGCCGCCAGTGTTGATACCAGTAACCGTAATCCCGCTACGACTACCTGCAGCAGGAAGGAACACCGCACCATGCTGCTCTAAGGTAGCCCACTGCGTTTGGCTGATGTAATTACTACTGAAGCTAGCATTACTTTGGTTTGTATTATTCAACGAGTAATAACTTGAATTCCAATTGTCGGGTAATAGAATCAAACCTTTCACGCTATTTACCGTGGCTTTGGCATAGCGTATACCCGAAACGGTGCTTCGAGTATTCAGGACCCAGTTCCATTCTTCGAGTTTCAGTGTTCTCCAGCTGTTCTCGGTATTGCCTCCGTTGCTGATGGCATTATAACCCCAATCAGCCTTGCCTGTCTGATCGTAAAGGTTGTAGGATGACTGACCATAGGCATAATATTTGCTGGAGTTGGTTGTTGTACTCCATGGCTGATAGTTTGTGGCACCATGGTTGTATCCGCTCGTTCCCCAGCCAAACAAGTCTATCCAATTATTATATGTCGATGATATATTTGTGTTTGCTGCGCCACAATTGTCCCACTGGTTTGGGGCAAAACGCCACGTATTCGTAGATGCTTTGTATTGAAGATTACCTACCGAGAAACATACCTGCTCATTGTTTGCTACAGTAAAAACACCTGGCAAGTGACCTTTGGTGAAAACTGCTGTCAAATTTCTCGCTCTCGTGACGGTAAAGCTATACGTCGCGTCGGTTGAAACCACTGCGCCATCTTCCATCCATTTTAGGAAAGCGTAACCAGAGGAAGGTGAAGCAGTCAAAGCACAAACACTACCATGGTCATAATTGCCTGTGCCAGTGATAGAGCCACCTGCTGTAGGACTTGCCGAAGCATTGATAGCATAGCTATTAATAGTGAAGTTTGCAGTATAGCTTTCGGAAGAAGTCACAATGAAAGTGTAAGATGGATCCGTACTGACTATTTGAGATCCTCTCGTCCAATTGGTAAAAGTGTAGCCCGTAGCGGGGGCTGCAGTTATTGTACAACTAGTATTATCACAAAACGACCCACCACCTGACACTGCTCCACCTTCATTAGGATTAGCTAGCACAGTTATTCCAAAACCTTCTTGATAATTAGTAAAACTACTCCAATAATTTGCAGATTGATATGCAGATGCACTACCACATGGCACATGGATTGGTGTATTTGTTGGAACATGGTTAAATGTGTATGAACTTATTGATGGAGGTGTCCCTGATATAAGGGTTATTGAGGTCAGTCCTGTACAACCAGAAAAAGCCCAATTTCCAATAGAAGTTACTGAGTTTGGGATTGTTACAGAGTTCAAAAAAGATGCATAGAAAAAAGCGGACTCTGGAATTTGGGTTACTGTTTCTGGAATTACCAAATCTGTTATAAGTTGATTATTGATATATAAGTTTTGTACGTTAGAATAAGGAATCTTATTTGATAAACTCAACCATTGTGCAATAGTACCAGTGAAATAAACAGTTGACATATTATCGCAATTACTAAATGCGGAACTATTGATGGTTGTAACTGTACTAGGGATGGTAACAGAAGTCAAAGACGAACAATAAGCAAAAGCATTTTGTTTTATTGTGGTCACTGATTGAGGAATGACTAAATCAGTAATAAGTTGATTATTAATATAAAAATCATGTGAAGAGAATGCGTTATTTGAAACAGAAATGCTACACCATTGAGCCAATGTGCCAGTATAGTTCACTGACGACAGGTTTGTGCATCCATCAAACGCAGAAGACCCTATTGTTGTTACTGAACTAGGGATAGTAACAGAAGTTAAACATGTCATATTATTAAAGGCCCCCCAAGGTATGCTTGTTATTGTTTCTGGAATAACTAAATCCGTAACCAACTGGTTGTTGATATAAAAATTACAATTGCTTCTATTCACATTACCTATGTTGCTGATCGAGCACCATTGTTGAATAGTACCCGTATAATATATATTATTGAGATACGTGCTATAAAAAGCACTACTAGCAATAGAGGTCAATGAATTGCCAATAGTTATTGTTTTTAAAGAAGAACATCCATAAAAAGCATTATCTCCTATTGAAGTGGTTGCATTCGAAACAACAAAAGAAGCAAGGCGTCTACATTCCGCAAAAGCACCTCTTTGTATTGACACCACAGAGTTGCCTCCATTTACAGTCGTTAGGTATCCACAATCAGAGAAAGCATATTCGCCAATGGATGTAACCGAACTAGGAATTGTCACAGTTGTAATGTCATCACAATACTCAAATGCATTGTTACTTATGCCTACAACGTTATAAGTTCCAGCAAATGTACCCGAGGAAATAGTAAATGAAGAAGGGATTATAAGACTCCCTGAAGGTTCGGTGTACCCTCCCCAGCCACCATCATCATCATAATTACCTGGAAAAACAACCCAAGCTTTATGTGTGGAGGTACTGCAAGAATAATACAATGTGTTCCCTTGATAAGTATAAGATACACTATAAGAGGCCCAAGCCGTTCCCCAGCTACAGCAAAGAGCAATTAATAAGGCAATAATCCTTTTCTTGTTTAGTAAATGTACAATCATGTTTTTATTTATTTAGTTAGTTAATAATTACTTTATTACCATATCGATTGATTATCAAATATTTACACAAATAACTAACAACAGCATACAATACCTGAAAATCCCTTGCAAAGAACTTAAAAAAAAACCGATTCAAGATGGTCCTTGTTGGTCCTTATTGTTTAGGACTGAGTGTCAGTTAGTTGAGATCCAATTGAGAATTGATAATTGATAATTGATAATTGATAATTGATAATTGAGGTATGGAAGTTTAGAGTTTAGAGACAGTTGATAGTTGTTCAGTTATTCAGTTGGTCAGGTGGGACTGAGGACGGGGGATTTTGGATTAG
>JAEERB010000150.1 GCA_016285615.1 Bacteroidales bacterium | reverse complement strand
GGCGTTTGTTGCGGAGCATGGAGTCCCAAATCTCGGACACAGGCATTTCCTCCTTATACATGACTATGTCGCGTTTGATTTCGCCGAGGGTCATGTTGAATTTGTCTTCGGTGAGCAGTTCGAGGGCTTCGCTGCGGAGGACGTAGCCAGTGATGTATTCGTCGGAATCGCTGTAGACGGGGATGCGGGAGAAGTGGCTGTAGGCTTTGTTGCGGTAGAATTCCTTGAGGGTCATCTGTTCGGGGGCGATGGCGGCCACAGTGGTGGGGGTCATGACATCCTCGGCCTTTACATCGTCGAGTTTTATGACGTTCTGGATGATTTTGTTTTCGTCCTCGTCGATTACTTCCTCGTCTTCGGCCATGTCGGCCATAGCGGCAACCTCTTCGCGGCTGACAGCGGCCTCCTCGTCATCGTCGTCGGCAATGGTCTTGGAGAGTTTCTCCACTACCCAAACAATGGGGAACAGGAGAATGATTATAAGCCGTAGGGTGCGGGTGGTGAACCCCATGAGTTTTTTCCAATAGCGTGTGCCGATGGTTTTTGGGATGATTTCGGAGAATACCAGAATAAGGATGGTGGTGACTGCGGAGACCAGACCGAACCACTGGCTTCCAAATACCTCGGTGGCTTGAGCACCCACGCCAGCAGCACCGATGGTGTTGGCAATGGTATTCAGGCAAAGGATGGCTGCCAGGGGACGGCTCGATTCCTGCTTGAAATGCTTGAACTTCGTGGCCGGTTTGTACCCCTCCTCCTCACGCATCGTAATATACGATAACGGCGTGGACAGCAAAGTCGCCTCCAGAATGGAACAGAGAAACGAAATCGACATCGCACCAAGAAGGAATACCAGCAGTAGAGCCATTGTAGATGTTAGATATTAGTTGTTAGTTGTTAGATTAGTTTTCGATTTTCAGCAGTTTATTGTACTTCTTCAAGCACTCCAACAGGTTGGTCTTGACGTGGATAAAGTCATCGGTACCAGCTTGTTGCAGAGCTTCCAAAGAATCTACGGGGTTGCCGGCTACGATGAAGAAGCAGTCGGGCTTTTGCGCTTTCACCAATTTGGCGGCCTCTACGCCCAGCGTGGCATATTCCTCATCGGAACTACAAACCACAATCATATCGGGTTGGGCGGCCAGCGCAGCTTTTACGCCGTTTTCCACCGTAGCGGCGATAGGCGCATCCACAATCTCATAGCCAGCGCAACCGAAGAAGTTGGTGGCGAAGCCTGCACGAGCCTGCAACATAGCCAGGTTACCCATTTTGAGCAGATAAACCTTGGGACGATGTCCTGATTTTTCAGCGAAACGCTCCGTTGCCAAACGAATCTCCTCGAAGGCGGCGGCTCCACGATAGGCCTTCAAACCGGGCGCATCGCATTGGCAATTACGCTCCACCTTGTCGGCCATCTTCTCCTGCGTATTGGGATACTGGTTCGTACCCAGCAGCACAAAGCGACGTGTAGCGATGTCCATGTCGCGTTTCTGGCAACTCTTTTCTATTTCGGCCTTCACCGTGCCATCGGCAATTTGAGCAATGACACCACCCGCCTTCTCTACATCCTGGAACAAAGTCCAAGCATATTCGGCCAGTGAATTAGTCAGATTCTCAACATAATACGAACCTGCGGCAGGGTCAACCACCTTATTGAAATAGGACTCCTCTTTGAGCAGGACTTGCACATTACGACTAATACGACGAGAAAAATCGTCCGACTCTTTGTAGGCGACATCAAACGGCTTCAAAGCGATGGAATCGGCACCGCCAATAGCGGCCGACATGCCCTCGGTCGTCGAGCGAAGCATATTCACGTAGGGGTCGTAGATGGTCTTATTCCAAGTGGACGCCACCGTGTTAACATGCAACAGGCAGGCCTTCTGTGATTTAGGCTTGTACTGTTCAACCATCGTGGACCACAGCAGACGGATGGCGCGCAGTTTGGCGATTTCCATGAAATAGTATCCTCCCACCGACAAGGTAAGCCAGATTTTTCCAGCTACATCGTCAACGGTATAGCCATGGTCGGTAGCAAAAGCTAAGTATTCGTTGGCGATTGCCAATCCGTAGCCCATCTCTTGCACCAGCGTAGCACCCGCATTATGCAGTGCCAGCGCATTCACATTCACAACAGCAAAACCGGGCATATCTGCGGTCAGCTTGAGCAGTTCCAGCACTTCGCCCATATCTTCCTCTTGCGAATGATAGAATTTGGTCTTTTTCAAGAAATAGACAACGGCATCAAAATGGATGCAGCCATGAATTTTATTTTTATCGAAATTATTCTTTTCCACATATTCCTTAAACAACTTAACTACAGGAATATATGCAATAGCGTGATGAAACTGCACACCCACTTTGTTCAGGTCGAGGCCGTGCAACAGCGTTTCCATATCGGCCAAGGTGCTGACCTTCTTCACCGACAATGTCACCGAAGTGGCGCCTTTAGCAACAGATTCCACAGCGATACGATTGGCCTTGGTCAGCTCCTCTTCAGAAATTTCTTGAACAATATCCCAATCATTGGCGTTAACTTGACCACCGCGCGTATAGGGGAATTCTCCAGGTAGTGATTCCAAATAATCAATATCTTTCAAATTTTCAGCACGATAATAGGGAGCTACACGGAAGCCCTCATCGGTCTTCCAGACCAGTTTGCGCTCATAATCAGCACCTTTTAGGTCTCGTTGGATAACACTTTCCCATTCTTCAGTGGATACGGGCGGAAATTCGCTGAACAATTTTTCGTCTTTCATTACATCCAATATTTATATGATCAAAAGAATTTGCAAAGTTAACTCTTTTTTTCATTCACCTCTTATTTTTCTTAAATTTGCAGAGCAAAAACACCCGTTATGGACGGCATTATTATCTCACTTGGCAGCAACTTAGGCGACAGGTACGGTTATTTGAGCCGTGCCCGCGACCTCATTATGCGCGACATCGGTCCTATCAGCGCCGCTTCCGCTGTGATAGAGACACCTTCCTGGGGGTTCGACTCGTATGCCTTCCTGAACCAAGTGATTCGCGTGGAAACGATGCTGCCACCGCATCAATTGCTCGACAAGCTGCAAGCTATAGAACGCGAACTGGGACGCACAGAGAAGAGAGCAAGCGTCTATGACACAAAATCTTACACCGACCGCACCATTGATCTGGACATCCTCTACTACAACGACCTCACTGTAGACGACGAGCGGCTGACACTTCCGCATCCCAAGATTGCGGAACGCACTTTTTTCCACCCACTGCTTCGAGAAATCAACGCACACGTACCCGAAGGTGACACCCAACCCAAAACAGACACCTCTTTTATGATGAATTACAATTACATAGTTGTTGAAGGATGTATTGGTGCCGGCAAAACCTCTTTGGCCGAACGATTTGCCCGCGACTTCAACTCCGAGCTGATCTTGGAACGCTTTGTGGACAACAACTTCCTGCCCAAATTCTACAAAGACCCCGTTCACTACGCCTTTCCCGTTGAGATGACCTTCCTCACCGACCGCTATCAGCAGTTGAAGACGCTGCTATCGCAACGCGACCTTTTCACCAACTCGGTAGTGGCCGACTATTTCATCGACAAATGTATCATCTTTGCAAAGAACAACTTACAAAGTGATGAGTACAATCTCTACACCAAGGTGTATGACATCATCTCCACCTATCTGCCTCGCCCCGACATTATCCTCTACCTTTACAACAACACCGACCGTCTGCTACAGAACATTGCCAAACGAGGGCGCGACTTTGAACAGGAAATCACCGCCGACTACCTTGGCAGCATTCAGGACAGCTACATGACCTACCTCAACCGCTACACTACCATCCCCGTGCTGATAGTAGAAGCCCACAATTTGGATTTTGTTCACAACGAAGCTGACTATATTACACTAAAAAGCTTATTATCAAAAACATACAAAAACGGAATCAACAGAATTACCTTCTAGGAATAGCGGCAACGGAAATTTTTAGCACCAACAGCTATTCCTATCATATTTTTTTTTAATTTTGCTCGAATTTTTCTGCAAAGTAGAGAATTCACTAATCTATTGAATAACATAAACATCAAATAAAAAATCTATCGTATGAAGACCAAGACTATCTTTCGTATTGTATTAGTAGTTGCCGTTGTATTTCTTGCCATTTTGGTCACAAGAAGTATTTTACGTCCTGAAAAGTTCAAAATGGTTTATGAAGCTCGTCAAAGTGTTATCACCGAGCGACTGATTGCCATTAGAGCCATCCAGACGGTTTACAAAAACGAAAACAAAACCTATTGCGCAGACATTGATTCCTTGGTTAGATTTGTAGAAAACGGTCATATCAATGTTGTGAAGAACATTGGTGAAGTACCCGAAGGCATGACCGAAGCTGACGCTTTCAAAGCCGGTTTGCTGAAGAAAGAGACCGTTTCTATTCCTGTGAAAGATAGAATCTACGAGATTGAGCCCAAAGCCAACCTTACAGATTTCCAATATATTCCGTTTGCTACCGACGAAAACGGACAGAAGAAAACCTTCACCATCCAAACGGACTCTATCGCCAGCAAGACCTACACCATCCCCGTATATCGTATTGATGTGCCCATTGAAGACATTTTAGCCAATATGGACAAGAGCATCAACACAAGCGACAATGTATTCAGCAGAGGTATCAATAGAATCCTCTACGGCGGTTTGGCTGAGGAATCCCAATACAAGAGCCAGTACCCCGACATTTGGATGGGTTCGTTAACCGAAGCCAGCACTACTGGCAGCTGGGAATAATCGTACGGCAATGGGGTCTCCGTTCTTTATCCTTTCCAATAAAGGCGAAAGTCAGATTATTGTCACCAAGTCATCCCCTATTCTGGTTCCGAAATCGTTATTCGACCTCGGACATGTTGAGGATTACCTGCGGTTGCAATATGATGTCAGCAAAGCGGGACATATCCTACAAGATGAAATAGAGGATTACATTTCGATTTCTTATTTGGACAAGACTGAGAATGACTGCCTTACGCAGCTTGAACCCCGCCATTACCAGCACATCACCACTTTTCTGTACAACATCCTGCATCGGGCTATCGCCGACAAGGCAGCCAACTGCCTCTGTCTGTCGATACAAGACGAATGCATACATTTCTTCTTGGAAAAGGACAACCGACTTCTGTTGGTCAATGACATAGCTATCACATCCGACTACGACATTCTGTATCACGCACTTAATATCATCAAGCAATACGGTTTGGATCCCGATAACTGCGTCGTATATTTGCACAACGGCAGCGAGTCGTTGGCCGAATTGCTTAGCGAATACACAGATGTCACTTTATTGAAACTGACATGAGAATTATCAGCGGCTTAAATAGAGGCAAGAAGATTACGGCGCCCGCCAATCTGCCCGTCAGGCCAACCACCGACTTGGGCAAAGAGAGCCTGTTCAATATCCTCAACAACTACTTTTTTTTCGATAAAGTAACTGTCCTTGACCTGTTTGCAGGCACGGGCAACATCACCCTGGAATTTGCATCACGCCAAGCCATCCATGTGACGTCGGTGGACAGCCACCAAGGATGCGCTAACTTCATCAGCAAGATGGCAGGCCAGCTCAACTACCAAAACGTGACGGTCATCAAAGGTGATGCTTTCCAGTTTACGGAACGCTG
>JAEERB010000149.1 GCA_016285615.1 Bacteroidales bacterium | reverse complement strand
GAAGCGTGTCATCCAGAAAAAAATCTTGAACGAATTGTCGAAAATCATTTTGGAAGGCAAGGTAAGTCAAGACGGAACTATCATGATCGACTCGCTCGAAGATGGCAAATTCGCTTTCTTCAACAAATAAAATTCTTGAAATTCCCGCAGATCTCGCTGATTTACGCAGAAACAATCCGCGTTTATCGACGTAATCTGCGGGAGTTTTTTATTTTACGGCAATCTGTTTTTTAAGAAAAAATTAAAATTTTATCAACAATCGCACGCAGGTTAAAATATTGTTGTATCTTTGTGCATCATTAACCTAAAAACAATTGAGCAGATGGATAAGGAAGTAAATGCAGAAAAACTGAAAGTGCTAAACAGCACCATTGAGAAACTGGAAAAAACCTTTGGTAAAGGTTCCATTATGAAACTCAGCGACACGCCGATGGACAATATTGATGTCATCTCGACAGGCTCTATTGGATTGGATGCAGCCTTAGGCGTGGGCGGTTTTCCCCGCGGCAGAGTGATTGAAATATACGGACCTGAATCTTCAGGTAAGACAACATTGGCCATCCATGCCATTGCCGAAGCACAGAAAGCTGGTGGTATTGCGGCTTTTATTGATGCAGAGCACGCTTTCGACCGCTTCTACGCTGAAAAGTTGGGTGTAAAAACGGAAGACCTCTTGGTTTCGCAACCCGACAACGGCGAGCAGGCACTGGAAATTGCCGACAACTTGATCCGCGCGGGTGCCATCGACATCATCGTCATCGACTCAGTGGCTGCACTGACTCCCAAGAGCGAGATTGAGGGCGACATGGGCGACTCGAAAGTGGGTCTGCAAGCGCGACTTATGTCGCAAGCCCTGCGCAAACTGACCGGCACTATCAGCAAGACCGGCTGCTGCTGCATCTTCATCAACCAGTTGCGTGAAAAAATCGGCATCATGTTCGGCAATCCCGAAACGACCACCGGCGGTAATGCGCTCAAGTTCTACGCTTCGGTCCGCATCGATATCCGCCGCCAGTCGCAACTGAAAGATGGCGATGTGGCTGCTGGTAACCGTGTGAAAGTGAAAGTGGTAAAGAACAAAGTTGCGCCTCCTTTCCGCACGGCCGAATTTGACATTATGTTCGGTGAAGGCATCTCTA
The DNA here is from genome assembly GCA_016285615.1 of Bacteroidales bacterium. The sequence goes on along the minus strand of JAEERB010000149.1, from coordinate 4,526 downwards.
AAGCCGGTGAAATCATTGACCTCGGCGTGGAAAAAGGCATCATCAAGAAATCGGGTTCCTGGTTCTCCTACGGCGACACCAAGCTGGCACAAGGCCGCGACGCCTCAAAGCAACTGCTGCTGGACAACCCCGAACTGATGAGCGAATTAGAAGAAAAAGTCAGAGAAGCGCTGAAATAAGGCGCTTCTCCCCGACTCTATGCCGACATGAAGCTGAAAATCCCCCATACTTTTACTATTGTCTTCATCATAGTCATCGTATGTGCGGTGATGACATGGATTATTCCCGGCGGGGAATTCGAGAGGACGATGGTGCCGTCAGACAGTGGCGGCGAACGTAGTATTGTCGTGCCCGGCTCCTACCATGCTGTGGACAATACACCGCAAACCTGGCAGATATTCACCGCCTTCTTTAAAGGTTTTGAACGCACCTCCTACATCATCGCCTTCATACTTATGATTGGCGGTGCTTTCTGGGTGGTCAATCATACCAAAACCATAGATATTGGCATCGTTTCGTTTCTCCATTCCACACAAAAACTGCAGCGGTACAAGTTGTTTAAGTTCGTGGGAGTCAACAACTGCGTCATCACATTGATTATGATTCTCTTCAGCCTGTTTGGGGCCATTTTCGGCATGAGCGAAGAGACCATTGCCTTCATCGCCATCTTTGTGCCACTATCTATATCCATGGGTTACGACTCCATTGTGGGCGTGCTTATGTGTAGCATGGCGGCCAATATCGGCTTTGCGGGCGCCATTTTCAATCCTTTCACGTTGGGAATTGCACAAGGGCTGTCGGGCCTGCCCCCATACTCTGGTATGGGCTACCGCGTTCTTTGCTGGGCACTGCTGACCTTCATCATTATCTCTTTTACCTTGTGGTATGCCGCACGCATCAAAAAAAATCCGCAAAAGTCGATTATGTACGAGTTGGATCAATACTGGCGCGACCGCATTAACCCAACGGAAACAAATGACACCGCTCAACCCGCTACAACGAGCACCTGGATTGTTTATGCCAGTATATCTGTCATTCTCATTATCAGCTCTATCCTACATCCTCAAACCGATCTCTCTATAGGTGACAACACCTATCAACTGCCGCTCCTGCCCATCTTGGCTGGTGCTTACATACTCTTAGGATTTGTGGCCGACCGCCGCTCGGTACACCATTTTATCTTTAACATTCTGTTATTCACTATCTTAATCCTCATAGTTGGGGTATTGGGCTACCACTGGTATGTCATGGAAATTGCAGGCCTCTTCTTTGCCATGGGCTTCACTGCCGGCTTCGCCTACAATCTGCACCTCGACAAGATTGTCAGACTCTATTTGGATGGATTTAAGGATATTCTAACCGCCGCCCTGGTCGTTGGTATCGCAGGAGGCATCATTGTGATATTGGAGGACGGCAAGATTATTGACACCATTCTCTATGCTGCTTCACAAACCATGACTGGTAGCGGTAAAGAAGGTGCGTTGGGAGTCATGTATGCCATTCAAAATTTACTCAACATCTTCATCCCTTCCGGATCTGCGAAAGCCGCCCTCACCATTCCCATGATGGCAGAATTCTCCGACATCGTGGGCATTTCACGCCAGCTGACCGTGCTCGCTTTCCAATTCGGCGACGGCTTCACCAACATGCTCACCCCGACTTCGGGCGTGTTGATTGGCTGCCTCGGCGTGGCACACATTCCCTACAGCAAATGGGTGAAATTCATCTGGCCACTGGTCATTGCCTTTATCGTCTTGGGCTTTATTCTGCTCTTACCACCCATTTATCTCTCTATTACCGGGTTTTAGTAACTAATTTTTAAAGATAATTTAACTTTGTATTTAAAGTTTTATTATCTTTGCACGTTATTATAAACCGATTTCATCATGTTAATCAGAACGTACAATTGCGCCCTGATGGGCGTGCAGGCTATTCCCATAACCATTGAGGTCAATGTGGATGTGGGCATCAACTTCTTTTTGGTTGGTTTGCCCGATAGTGCAGTGAAAGAGAGTCAGCAGCGGATAGATTCTGCGCTGAAGTGTCACAACTACCGGATTCCCGGTAAGAAAATCATCATCAACATGGCGCCCGCCGACATACGCAAAGAGGGCTCGGCCTATGATTTGACGCTCGCCATTGGCATTTTGATTGCCTCGGAGCAGATAAAGGGTGCTGACAAAGTGGAAGATTACTACATTATGGGCGAGTTGTCGCTGGACGGCACCTTACAGCCCGTGAAAGGGGTATTGCCCATCGCCATCGAAGCCCGAAAGCGGAAGAAGAAAGGGCTGATTCTGCCGATACAAAATGCCCGCGAGGCCGCTATTGTCAGCGACATAGAAGTGTTAGGCGTAGAAAACATCAAGCAGGTCATCGACTTTTTCGACAAAGATATTCCCATCACACCGACGGTTGTCAACACACGTGAAGAGTTCCAGCACCAGCTTAACCGCTACGAGTACGATTTTGCAGATGTCAAGGGGCAGCAGAACATCAAGCGGGCGCTGGAAATTGCGGCGGCGGGTTCCCATAATGTGATTCTCATCGGCCCGCCAGGCAGCGGTAAAACCATGTTAGCCAAGCGATTGCCTTCGATTTTACCGCCACTCACGCTCAGTGAAGCGTTGGAAACCACCAAAATACATTCTGTAGCTGGCAAGATGAGCCGCTACTCATCACTCATCTCTGTTCGGCCGTTCAGAGCACCGCATCATACCATAAGTGATGTTGCTTTGGTCGGCGGTGGCAGTCACCCGCAGCCCGGGGAAATATCTCTTGCCCATAACGGAGTGCTCTTTGCAGACGAGCTGACCGAGTTCAAGCGCCAAACGCTGGAAGTGATGCGTCAGCCGTTGGAGGACCGCTGTGTCACCATTGCCCGGTCGAAATACACGGTCGAGTTTCCCGCCTCCTTCATGTTCATCGCCGCCATGAACCCCTGCCCTTGCGGCAATTACAACAACCCCAAAATTGCGTGTACCTGCACGCCGGAGATGGTGCAAAAGTATCTCAACAAGATCTCAGGGCCGCTTATGGACCGCATCGACCTGCACGTAGAAGTGGCTCCTTTGAGCACCGAGGAGCTGGCCACCGCCCCCACAGGAGAAAGCAGTGCAGAGATTCGGGAGCGTGTCATCAAGGCGCGACAGATTCAGGAAGTACGCTTTGCCGAATACGCTGACATACATTGCAATGCGCAGATGAATACCAAGCTCATGCGGCAGTATTGCGCCATAGATGCCGAGTGTACCGAACTGCTCAAGAACGCCATGGACAGGCTGGGACTCTCCGCACGCGCCTACGACCGCATTCTGAAGGTGGCACGCACCATCGCCGATTTGGAAGGCAGTGCCAACATTGAGACAGGCCACCTCAGCGAAGCCATCAACTTTAGGAGCCTAGATAGGGACAGTTGGGGGAAGAGGTGAACAATTCACAATGCACAATTAATAATGATTGTGAATTATGAATTGTGAATCATGAATTGAATTAATTGACAGTTAGTAATTTATAATTATAAATAAGAATAATGCACGATGCACAATTCACAATGCACGATTAACGATGATTAAAGATTGTGATTCAAATTTTTAGACTATGAAAAAGAATACTGATAACATCATTATTGTAAAAAGCACAGAATTTGCTGCTAATATTGTAAAAACATGCTCCGTGTTACGTACAGAGAAAAAGGAGTGCATTTTATCTAAACAATTATTACGCAGCGGCACAAGTATAGGAGCCAATATTCGTGAAGCCGTTCGGGGACAAAGTTCTGCTGACTTCTATGCAAAATTAAGCATATCCCTTAAAGAAGCTAGTGAGACTGAATATTGGCTGGAACTGTTGAATGCCAGTGGTTACTTGGATGATGATTGCTACAATATACTTTCAAAAGATTGTAATTCTTTGTTACGACTATTAACTGCAATCATTAAGCATCGCAACGACAATAAATAATGCACAATTAATAATGATTGTGAATTATAAATTGTGAATCATAAACGGTTCTTCCCCTTGCATTGAAGCATTGGAAAACACAATTCCCTTCTGTTCCTCTGTGCCAAAAGCCGTGTGGACATGGCCGAAAAGATGGTAGCGGGGCTTGATCTCCTTCACACGCTTCAACAACTCTTGATTGCCATAATGGATAGAGTCAGCCTCATCTAAAATGGCGAACGGCGGTTCGTGGGTAATTAAAACATCTGTACCATCTGGAATACACTTTATTTCAGACAGATACTTTCCAGATAAGATGTCTGTTAACAGCATAGGTATGCCCCAAAAGCGGATGTCATCAATCTCCACACCCGAATAGCACAGATAATGCACATCTGCAGGCAGTCCGTTGATGGTAGCATCGCACAAACAAGCATCGTGATTGCCAGCAACGAACAATTTGTGCGGATGGGGCAAATCGCAGAACCACTCTAGAAAGTCGAGGGTTTCCCGCTCTGTGCCATTCTCGGTAATGTCGCCCGAATGGACCACCACATCAGCCTGCGGCAAATCTGTCAGCTGCC
>JAEERB010000148.1 GCA_016285615.1 Bacteroidales bacterium | reverse complement strand
ATGACCGTTGGCCAGTATCATCACTTCGCGGGCATCCATCACGGTGCCAACGCCGACAGTCAGTGCGGTCTTCGGCACAAGGTTGATGTCGTTGTTGAAGAAACGTGAGTTGGCAATCACCGTGTCCGTGGTGAGCGTCTTCACGCGGGTGCGCGAGGTTAGACTGCTGCCTGGCTCGTTGAAGGCGATATGCCCGTCAGGCCCAATGCCGCCCATAAACAGTTCGATGCCACCGTATGACTTGATCTTATCCTCGTAACGCTGGCACTCGGCTTCCAAATCCTCCGCATTGCCGTTTAGAATGTTTACGTTCTCTTTTTGTATGTCAATGTGACTGAAGAAGTTGCCCCACATAAAGCTGTGGTAACTCTCAGGATGGTCTTCTGGAATCTTCACGTATTCATCCATATTGAAAGTGACCACATGTTTAAAAGAGACCTTGCCGGCCTTATGAAGACGTATGAGTTCCTTGTAAGTGCCTATGGGTGTGGAACCTGTGGGTAAACCCAATACAAACGGTTTCTCCGCTGTCGGTTCAAATGCATTGATGCGTTCTACAATGTGTTGGGCTGCCCAACATGACATTCTTTCGTAATCTTGTTCGATGATGACTCTCATGTTGTATGTTATTGAATTTCTGATTGTTTAATTGTTGGTAGGTTTGTTTGTCGTAGAGACGTAGCGCGCTACGTCTCTACATGAAGATTAATGGGGGTTTCTATATTTTTGGATTAATTTCACGAATTCCTCCGTCTCCTTACGGATTTGTTGTACGAACGAAACGTCGTTTATGTTGCCGATGACAGCGCGCTTTTCTGACTCGTTGCGGAATGTAGTGTTGCGGATTTCATTGTCATAGTCTTTTTTGCGACTCTCGTAAACCTGATTGCAGATGTATTGTTGTATGCGGATGGCTTCGTCGAGGTTTTCGTGCCACATCGCCTCGGTTAACACATCAGCATCGTCCTTGTAAAGGAACATCAGCGCAAAGTAGGCGTGGCTCAGCTTTTCGTCCTGGTAGTCTTTCCACAATTCATCGTAACGGTGGTGGATATCGTCCCATGTGTTGAGCACGCCACTGCAGATGTCGGCACGCAACTGATCGACATGTTCTTCAGGCATGGTTTGCCCGCCCAGATTAATCCATTTGCGGAGGCGTTGGCCGCACATGCGTTTCACGATGGTCTCCATATTCATATCAGGATGGATTTCAAGATATTCTATACAGGTCTTAACTGCATAGTAGATAATCATGTCACCATAAGCTTGATATGCTTTTACAACTTTGTCAATGACCACTTTGCGATGACCTTTTTCGACTTTCTCGCCCAAGACTTCCAACTTGTTAACCGTGTCGTGGTCGTTGTCAAGTAGATTTTTGCCGCATTGGCGCAGGTCGTAGTAGTCGTATTGGTCTGGATTTTCGCCTTTCGAGCGGAGGTAGGCCTTGGCAACCCACACTTCCAACAATTTGCGGCCTTCGATGATTTCTTCTATTGTGTCAGGTGCAAGTGTTTCAAACTCAATATTCTGTATTTTGCGCTTGCGCTTGTCACGGCTTTTGTATTTCGAGGTGTTGCGTGCGAGGGCGTACATGTTGTACATCCACCAGTATGCGGGCATTAGGTGCAGTTCGTCGTGGGCAGTGTTGTTGCTCACCAAGCAGAAGGGCAGGCGTATATCAAGTTCATTGGGATAATCGGCCTTGCTTAACAGTGTGAAGGAGGCGAATCGCGACGAGTGTTTGATGCTCGTGCATAAGCCTGGCCAGAAACCGCGTGAGGCCACAATCTCGCCGTCGGTGGCACGGCTGTTATGGTTGCTGCCGATGGTGGCGCCGGCGGCCATATTGCTCTGGCCCATCACGCAAGCCGAGATGAGGAAGGAGTTGTTGTGGTGCTGTTCGTGTGAAGGAAAAATGAGGTTGTTCAACACTTCGCAGCACGAGATGGTGGAGTTGTCACCCAGCACCGAGTTGATGAGGCGTGCACCATATTTCAGGTTGCAGTTGTCGCCCAGTACGAAGCGCGTGGCGGTGACTGAGTAGAAGATGCGGCAGCCGTAGCCCGTCACGCCGTTCACCAGGATGACTCCTTCGCCAATCTGCGACGGCTCCTCCATCGATGAGTTGATGGTGACGTTCTTCAGTTTGCTTGCGCCTTTGATATAGCAGTGTGGGCCGACTTTCGCATCCTTTAGAATCCAGCAGTTTTTGATGACGCAACCCTCGCCGATGGTGCCGTAATAGCCACGACGGTCATCGACACAAGCCTGTGTAATTTCCTTGAGTCTCTCTTGCAGCTTCTTATCATCGGTGTATTTGGCCCAAAGATAGGCGTCGGCGGTGGTCATACCGTCGAAAGGCATTATCTTGCGGGTGCCGGTTTCGTTCATCACCTCAAGCCAAATCCTGACATTTTCAGGTTCTCCCTCTTTGATGATTCCATTGCCGAATTTCGAGTGGTCGGTGGTGGACATTTCCTGGATATTGAAAAGGATACAACGGTCGCCGATGATGTAGTTTGCCATGTAATGGACATCGTGGATGGCTGCGTCATTGCCGACGTCGCACGAGATGATGCTGCTGTCGGTGATACCTACAGGGACACGCAGGTCGTGATATTGCAGCACTTGCCGCTTGATACGTCCAATGCGCACCTTGCCAAAGAAGCGGTTGTTGCGCACCATGGTGGTGTCAAACTCATCTGTAACCCAGATGTCGTCCCAACTGGAGGCAGAGTTGTTGTTGACGACCAAGCGTTCAATTTCATCTGAACGCAAGTGCCGCCAGCCGCCTTCAGGCTGTTTCACCTGCTGGTCCCGAAAATAATACTCATCATGCCCGTCGTGCAGGTATTTAGGGTCAATAAAGTTCTTGTAAATCCTGTCGTAAGGCAATATGGTTACTTTGTCCATCTTCTGTCTGTGTTTAGGTATGACAAAATATGTACAAAAATACTCATTTATCCGAAATGCCACATGGGGTTTCTGAAAAATTGTTGTGCGTTAAAAAATGTTCTCTTTTTCCTTATATTTGCATCTGTGAATCTTAATTTATGAGAGATGCAAGAGGGTAGTGCTCTTCGTTATCAGTTGCTGGCGGACGCTGGGGCCACTAAGACCGAGTGGTGCCTCGTTTCGCATGATGCCGCGCCGGCTCACCTTTACACCGCCGGCATCAATGCCAATGCCCTGTCTGACGAGGAAATCCGCCGCGTGCTGGCCGACCTGCAGTCGCAACTGCCCGTGCCGCCTGCGCAAGTGGACTATCTCTTCTTTGGTGGCGCCGGCTGTGGCAATCCGCTCAATGCCGAACGAATGCTCCGCCTGCTCTCGGAAATCTTCCCCACGGCTCGCAAAGAGGTCTTCTCCGACCTGATGGCGGCTTGTCGCGCCACTTGTGGCCAACAACCTGGCCTGGTGGCCATCATCGGCACGGGCGCAAGTTCCTGTCTTTACGATGGAACCAAGATTACGGCGCAAGCGCCGTCGCTCGGTTGGCTGCTCGGCGACGAAGGGAGTTGGGGGTATCTCGGTAAGATGCTCATTACCGCATACTTGCATGGCGAATTGAGTCCCATTGTGACACATGCCCTCGAAGAACGCTATGCGCTCACACCTACGCAAACCGTGCGCACCATTGCCTCTGATCCGCATCCCAACCGCTTTTTCGCCACATTTCCACCTTTCATCAACGAGTTCTTGTTCGATGAAAGTATTAACCAACTTTGCCACAATGCTTTCCGCGAATTCTTTCGCCGCTTTGTGTTGTGCTATGCTGATTATCAGTCGTATAAACTGAACTTTGTCGGCTCGGTAGCCTTCACGTTTCAAGAGGTGATTAAGCAAGTGGCCGCCGAATATCACGTTACCACCAGTGTCTTCTTAAAAGCCCCAATGGAACGTTATCAATTCATAATTCACAATTAAGAACAAATTCAAAATTCAGAATTCAAAATTCAAAGAACAAATTCTATAACTCTATAATTCTATAACTCTATAATTCCATAATTCTTAACTCCTTAACTTCTCACTATTCACTTCAACAATTAAACAATCAACAACTCAACATATATTCTCATGACCATCACCTGTAATAACGAAACCGAATTGCCCAAGGTGGCTGCCCAACTGCTCGAAACATGGCCCGACGAACGCGTGTTTGCCTTCGACGGCGAGATGGGAGCAGGGAAGACCACTTTTATCAAAGTGCTGTGCGAAACACTGGGTGTGCAACAGGTAACCAACAGTCCCACCTTCGCCATTGTCAATGAGTATGTGGCCGGCAATGGCGAGCCAATCTATCATTTCGACTTTTATAGGATTACTTCAATTGACGAGGCGTATCAGATTGGTTTTGAGGATTATCTATATAGTGATTATTATTGTTTTATCGAGTGGCCCGACAAGGTTGCCGACCTGCTCGACGACCAGGTGGTTCGCGTGAAAATTGAAGTCTTGGCCGACGGGAGTCGCCAGTTCACTTTTTAAATATTTGAGTTATGCCGGATATTATTATGCATGTTTGGGACCCTAAAACGCAGGAGAGTACCATCGATTTGGAGATGCCGCAAAATCGACTGACTATTGGCGTTCTGGGCGATAGCGACTATGCCGACAAGGTGTTGCTGACACCCGAGGCGGTGGCGCAGCTGGTCGAGAGTGGGGTAGCGGTGTTGATGGAACGCGGGGCTGGAAAAGGCATTTATAGCGATATTGACTATGCCAACGCTGGCGCCGATATCATGGGAGTGACTGCAGAACTGCTTAAGAATGTGAATCTTGTACTTAAATTGTCGGTGCTAACTACTGAGCAATTGCAATGTCTGAAACCAAATACGGTGGTCATGTCGTCAGTGAATCTGGCGCAGATGAGCGACGATGATTTGCCCATTATTCAGCAGAACCATCTCACACTCATTGCCTTAGACTTGCTTAAAGATCGTCACGGCCATTTTGTGTTTGCCACCATCCTGCATGGCGATCTTTTCGGAAAGCCTGCTGCCATGGCTCTGTCAACGTGTCTATTGCCCTCGCTTACAGCGATTCTCAGTAGCAAAAACATACGCTATGCCATTCAAACCTATCCGGCTCTGTTACAAGGCGTTTACTGCTTCCAAGGCATTGTATGTCACCATAATATCGCCGAGCGTTTCCAATGCCCTTGGAAAGATATCCTTACTCTCTGCTGGGACTGGAACTGAACAATGCACAATTCATAATTCACAATGCATAATTAAGAACAAAGAACAAATTCAAAATTCAGAATTCAAATAACTCATCAACTCTTAACTTCTTAGTTCCTTAACTCCTTAACTCCTTAACTCACTATTCACTTCTCACTTCTCACTTCTCACTTCTCATCTCTAACCCCGTTATTTCTTGTCTTTTACGAAAAAAGTTCAATTTTTTCATTCCAGGTGTTGATTATATTCGAAAAAACTGTATTTTTGCACTCTCAAATTTAAACGTTCTACACGTTCTTTGAAGGGATGCCTTGGTGGTGGAATTGGTAGACACGAGGGACTTAAAATCCCTTGCTCATTGCGAGCGTGCGGGTTCAAGTCCCGCCCGAGGTACGCATTTTTAAGCGGAAGTAGCTCAGTTGGTAGAGCACGACCTTGCCAAGGTCGGGGTCGCGAGTTCGAGTCTCGTTTTCCGCTCCACTTCTTGCGGAAGTAGCTCAGTTGGTAGAGCACGACCTTGCCAAGGTCGGGGTCGCGAGTTCGAGTCTCGTTT
>JAEERB010000147.1 GCA_016285615.1 Bacteroidales bacterium | reverse complement strand
CATACAACTGGATGATTGTACATTATTTGCGCCGTTTTCAGGCGTGGTGGGGCGTTGAAATGCCGAAGCCGGCAGCAATGTTCTGCCGCACGAAACGGTGCTGACACTGCTCGATATGAAACAGGTGTTCGTCACCTTCTCGGTGCCCGAAAGCGAGATTCCTTCTGTGGCGGTGGGCGACCGTGTGCAGGTAAAAGTGCCCGTGCTGAACGAGAGGGTGATGGATGGACGTGTGGCCGAGCGCAGTGTGAAGTCTAACCGCTTGTCGCACAGCTACCAGTTTAAGGTGGCCTTGTCTAATCCGAGTAGCGACCTGCTGCCTGGCATGGTCAGCAAGGTCTATCTTGCCCAGAAAAACATTCGTGGCTACATCATCCCTGCCAAGGCGGTGCAAACGCGTCCGGAGGGGCAGAGCATCTGGGTGGTACATAACGGTCTGGCGGTGCGCCGACCGATTGGGGCCTCTGAGTTCGCTGGCAACGGCATCCTCATTACCGACGGCCTGAACTTTGGCGATACCGTCATCGTGGAGGGCTGCCAGAAATTGTACGATAACGCAAAACTCATCATTCATCAATAAATGTAAATGGAGGGGCGTAGCGCGCTAACCCCCACAGACGATTAATGTAAAGTAAATAAGAGTTTATGTCTCTAAGGAAGTCAAATCATGTGCTGGCGGCCATCCGCAATCATAACATAGTCTTTTTGATTATGTTCTCATTGGCGGCGTTTGGCATCTATAGTCTGACGCAGATGAATAAGGATGAGTTTCCGCAATTTACTATCCGCCAGGGTGTTGTCGCAGCTATCTACCCAGGGGCGTCGGCACAAGAGGTGGAGGAGCAGGTGACCAAGCCGTTGGAGCGCTTCCTGTTTACCTATTCCGAAATCAACCAGAAGCAAACTCACTCGGTAACCGAGAACGGCATCGTCTATGTGTTTGTAGAACTGCGTGTTGAGGTGACTAACAAGGATGAAGTATGGTCGAAGATACGCCACGGCTTGCAGTTGTTCAAGAAGACCTCGCTGCCCGCAGGTGTGTTGGAAGTGGTTGTAATTGACGACTTTGGCAATACATCTTCTATGCTGTTGGCGGTAGAGTCGGCGCAACGCACCCCGCGCGAGCTGGAAAGCTATGCCGAGACCATCTGCGACCGCTTACGTGGTATCTCCTCCATGGGTAACCTTAAAATCATCGGCCAACAGCGTGAAGAGATTGCCGTGCTGATTGATCCTGAGAAGTTGTCGGCCTACGGCATCGACCAGCGAGCACTGCTGGTGGAGTTATCCACGCAAGGCTTCCGCACGGTAAGCGGCACAGTGGAAAACCATTACGGCGAGGCGATGATTCACCTCTCGGCGCCGTATCAGTCTGAATATGAGATTGGAGAGCAGATTGTCTATACCGACCCGACAGGAGCTGTGGTGCGCCTGCGCGATATTGCCAACATTGTGCGACGCTACGAAGAACCTGACAACTATATCAAGTTCAATGGTGAGCATTCGGTCATCATCTCGATGGAGATGGCACCCAGTAACAACATCGTCGCTTTCGGGCGTCAAGTGGAGATGGCGGTTACGGAGGCCCAGGAGCTGCTGCCACCCGATGTGCAGATGCACAAAATCACTAACCAGCCATACGTAGTCAAAAGTTCGGTCATGTCGTTTCTGCGCGACCTGCTGATTTCTATCCTTGTGGTGATTGCCGTTATGATGTTGCTCTTCCCGCTGCGTACAGCCCTCATCACCGGCTCCAGCGTGCCTGTCTGTACGGCCATTACCCTTGGGTTAATGTATGTGTGTGGTATAGAGTTGAATACGGTTACTTTGGCGGCTTTGATTGTGGTGCTGGGAATGATTGTCGATGACTCGGTAATTGTAGTCGATGGCTATGTTGACATGCTGCAGCGTGGCCAGTCGCGCCTCTACTCGGCGGTGGAGAGCACCAGCCAGCTGTTTGTGGCCATGTCGCTGGCCACGCTCGCCATCTCGGGCATGTTCTTCCCCATGACGCGTATCATTACGGGGCCGTTGGGCGAGTTTGTGCAACTCTTTCCATGGACGCTGCTCTTTGCTCTCGGCTGTTCCATCTTCTATGCCGCTTGGGTAATTCCTTATCTGTCAACACAATTCATTAAGTATAACAAGAAGGGCTTTGCTGGCAACCGCTTTGAAGCCGCCCAGAATCGCTTCTTCGTCTTTTTGCAGGAGGCATACGACAAACTGTTGACCATCTGCTTTAAGCATCCTGCCATCACCATTACCACAGTGGTGTCGGTGGTGCTGCTGGGTGTCTTCCTTCTGACGCGACTCAACATCCAGATGTTGCCCAAGGCCGACCGTAACTGCTTTGCAGTGGAAATACACCTGACACATGGTAGTACGTTGGAGCAGACCGCTGTGGTGGCCGATAGTATGGAGCACATCTTGCGCCTCGACCCGCGCGTGACTTCTGTCACTTCGTTCATCGGCACCTCGTCGCCTCGATTCCATGCCACATACGCGCCGCAGATGCCACGTAAGAACTATGCGCAGTTTATTGTGAATACTAAAAGCGAAAAGGCCACTATTGAGATTCTTCGCGAGTATGGTCCAAAATATGAGGATGCCTTTGCCAACGCCTACATCCGGTTCAAGCAGATGGACTACCAGGCAGCTGACAATCCCGTGGAAGTCTATCTTTCTGGTAATGATTTAGATGAACTGAAGAGATGGTCGGATACGCTGAAGGATTATATGCACACCTTGCCCGAAATGACTTGGGTGCACTCCAATATGGACGAGACGAGTCAAAACATTGGTATAGTGCTTGATATGGACGAAGCCACACGACTTGGTGTGACGCAGAGTGTGCTTTCTCTCTACTTGTCGTCGGCGCTGGGAGGCCAGCAGCTCACCACCTTGTGGGACGGCGACTATAGTGTGCCTGTGATGTTGTATTCGATGAAAGGCAAGCATGATATCGACTATCAGGAAATTGAGGATATGCTGGTGCCGACGGCGTTGCCCGATGTGTGGGTGCCGCTGCGACAGGTGGCTACGGTGATTCCCGAATGGAGCGAGTCGGCGATAAACCGCCGCAACAGTATCCGCACGGTGACGGTGGGTGCCGATTTGAACTTTGGTGTTAGCCAGCCACAGGTGATGAAGAAGATCGACCATTTCGTAAAGACGGAGATAGAGCCGCAATTACCTAAGGACGTGAAAGTTGAGTACGGAGGACTGACCCGCTTGAACAATGGTGTAATCCCAGAGATAGTGCTCAGTATCTTGGCGGCCGTGCTGGTGCTGTTCGTATTTCTGCTCTACCATTTTGCCAAGATTGATATTGTGTTGTTGACCTTGGGTGCCAGTATGATTTGCATCTTCGGAGCGTGCCTCGGACTTTCCATTTTCGGCCTCGACTTCAGCATCACCGCCACGCTGGGCTTGGTGAGCCTCATTGGCATTATCGTCCGCAACGCTATCATCATGTTCGAGTATGCCGAATTTTTGCGCAAGGAGAAGCATCTTACCGCTAAGGAGGCTGCTTTTGAGGCAGGTCGTCGTCGTATGAGACCCATCTTCCTTACGTCGGTCACCACGGCATTGGGTGTGGCGCCCATGATTATTGCCCACACAGCCCTCTGGATGCCGATGGGCGTGGTCATCTGTTTCGGCACTATCTTCTCGCTGCCGCTGGTGGTGACCTTCCTGCCCATTATGTACTGGCAGGTGTTTAAGCATGGGGATAAAAAGCAATTGACAATTAACAATTAATAATTTACAATTGAAGTTAAGTTCTTGGTTGTAAAATAGATATGTAAGATGAGAAAAGATTATAGGCGATATTGTATGAGGTGGCTTGGGGCTTTGTGCTTTATGTGTATGCTCTGGTTGGATGGGGGGCTTCTGCAAGCGCAGCAAGGCTGGTCGCTTGATAGCTGCAAGGCGTCAGCGCGCCGCCATAATGTGGCTGTTCGCAATGCCGACTTGGATGTGCAGGCGGCGCGCGAGGTGAAGAAGCAGGCACTGACCAAGTATTTTCCTAATGTGAGTGGCGTGGCGTTAGGCTATCACGCCCTTAACCCGCTGATAGAATACGGCATTGGCGATGTGAAGAATGCTGAGGCTCGAGAGATGCTCTACAACTGGTACGCCGATGAGGGTGCCGCCCTGGGTTTGCCCAACAGCATATCGCTCTGCGAACACGGCGTGACGGCAGGGGTGACGGCAGTGCAGCCTGTCTTTGCCGGTGGGCGCATTGTGAATGGCAACAAACTGGCGCAGGTGGGCGTTGAGGCCGCCTCGCTGCAGTATGAGTTGGCTTGCCAGCAGTTGGATTTGCAAACAGAAGAGTACTACTGGACTATCATTTCGCTGCAGGAGAAGCAGAAAACTCTGCAGCAGGTACTTACGTTGCTCGATACGCTCTACCGCGATGTGACTACCGCTCGTGAGGCGGGGTTGGTGGTGGAAAACGATGTGTTGCGTGTGAGCATACGGCGCAATGAGATGCAGTCGAATGCGCTGAAGGTGGCCAATGGCCTTCGCTTGGCAAAAGGAGCACTCTGTCAGCATATTGGAGTTCCTTACGATGAACATTTGCGCCTGTCAGATACGCTGTCGGCACAGTTGCCCGCACCCGAGTCGGTCTATACCGACGAGCAGGCTGCCGTAGGGCGGCGTTACGAGACACAGTTGTTGGAGATGAATGTCACGGCCGAGCAGTTAAAACATAAGATGACGATGGGCGAGGCGCTGCCGCAGTTGTCGGTGGGCGTTGCCGGCTCGTATGGCAATATGGTATTTGACGACTACAATTACAATGGACTGGCTTTTGTGACGCTGCAAGTGCCGCTATCGGCATGGTGGGAGACGGCGCACAAGCTCAAGGAACAGAAATTGCGAGAGCAGAAGGCTGCTAACCTTCAACAGGATTTGACGGGCAAGATGTCGTTGGAGATACGACAAGCCTGGAATTCATTGGAGGAGGCGTACCAACAGTTGGCTATTGTAGAACAGACGGTGGACAATGCCAGTCGCAATCTGGCCACGGCCATGCAGAACTACCAAGCTGGGCTGGTGCCGATGTCCGAACTGCTCGAAGCACAGACCTTGTACCGTCAGGCCCTCGACCAGCAGGTGGATGATCGCATTGCCTACCAACTGCGGTTGACGAAATATTTACAGTTGATTAGAGTGGAGAGATGAGAACAGAAAACTGTAGAGACGCGGCGTGCTGCGTCTCATTGCATATACAGGTGGCTGAGCGTGTCGAAGCTACCTGTTATTTTACATCATATTTTGACTGTCAATGTGGAAAACACACTTATTTATTGGCATATAGGCGATCGAATTAATAAAAATGTCATTCATGATGAGCGTACTGAATATGGGAAACAAATTGTGTCGATAGTGTCGACACAATTCGTGAGTCAAGGATGCCCGTACAATGGCAACAGTCTTGGGCAGGTAGAACGTGTCTATTTAATCATCAAAAAATAATTTAACTCTAAAAAATATAGATATTTTTGTATATTTGCAACCACAAACGGGGAGAAATTCGTTTGTCAGAGAAAGTGCTTTTTCTCTATTCCGCAGAAGGTGAACTTGGACACTTCATCAAAGTAATATGCAGGAATAAGGAAAAAGGTCATCCGATTGTAATGCGTTAATAATATCATTTTGATACGCAACAAATGGAGTCCTTAAAATCCTATCTGCATGATAATGGGAGTCCAAGCCCTACCTTCTGAGACA
>JAEERB010000146.1 GCA_016285615.1 Bacteroidales bacterium | reverse complement strand
ATACAGTCTGATGATAAATATACGCAAACTCGAATCAGAATTATGGGAATCGGCGGATCTGCTGCGACAAGGCAGCAAGCTGACCAGCAACCAGTATTGTATGCCTGTGCTGGCGCTGCTGTTTCTGCGCTATGCCTACAGCCGCTACAAAATGGTGGAAAAAGAAATACTGCAGAGCCGTCCGATGCGCGGCGGGCGCGTGATGCCGGTGGAGCCTAGCGACTTTGCCGCTAAGAGCGCGCTATACTTGCCCAAGGAAGCCCAATTTGACTACTTGGTGAACTTGCCGGATAATGTCGCCTCAGCTGGATTGAAAAAGAAGGATGGCCACCCTATCAACTCGTTAGGTGAGGCCGTGAACAATGCGATGCAGTTAGTGGAAGACCAAAGTGAGCAACTCACGGGCGTGCTTCCCAAAACTTACACCAGCTTTGCCGATGACCTGTTGCGCGAGCTACTCCGCATCTTCAACAACAAGACAATTGACGAAGTGGGCGGGGATGTAATCGGGCGTATCTACGAATATTTCCTCTCCAAGTTTGCCAAAGCGGTGGCCAGCGACGACGGCGTGTTCTTCACCCCGAAATCGTTGGTGAAAATGCTGGTGAACGTATTGGAACCCAAACAGGGCGTGATGCTTGATCCTGCTTGCGGCAGCGGTGGGATGTTTGTGCAGACGGGCGACTTCGTGAATGCGGCCGGGATGAACGCCAACACCCAGATGACCTTCTACGGACAGGAAAAGGTGGAATACAACGCCCAGCTTTGTCTGATGAATATGGCAGTTCACGGGTTGAACGGCAAGATTATCTCTGGCGACGAGGCCAACTCGTTCTACCACGACTACCATAATCTTGCGGGCAAGTGCGACTACGTGATGGCCAATCCGCCGTTTAATGTGGATAAGGTAAAGGCCGAATCAGCTTCCGCTGCGGGTCGTCTTCCGTTCGGATTGCCGGGCGTGAATGCCAAGACCAAAGAAATCGGCAACGCCAACTATCTATGGATAAGCTATTTCTACGCTTACTTGAATGACCACGGTCGTGCGGGTTTTGTGATGGCCAGCTCGGCCACCGACAGCGCCAACAAAGACCGCGACATCCGCGAGAAACTTGTGCGTACTGGCGATGTGGATGTGATGGTGAGCGTGGGCAACAACTTCTTCTATACCCTCTCCCTGCCTTGCTCGTTGTGGTTTTTCGACCGAAACAAGAACGCCGAAATACGCGACAAGGTGCTCTTCATCGATGCCCGAAACTTCTACACCGTGGTGGACCGCACTTTGAACGAATGGACGGAGTGGCAGTTGCGCAACCTGCAGGCCATCGTGCATCTGTACCGTGGCGAGACCGGGAAATACAAGGCACTTATGGCTGATTACGACAAAGCCCTCAACGGACAAACTGTGGCTACCCTTGAGAAAGCCCTACAGAAGCAGAAAACTGAGGCCAAACAACTGATTGCCGATGCGCCGCGCAAAGATAAGAAACGCATAGAAGCGGAGCAAAACGCACGGATTGCCGAGATAGAAGACACGCTTGAAACCGCCCGCCAGCGCGAATGGTTAGTCTCCAAGTTTGGCGAGGATGGACAATACCAGGATGTCTTAGGTCTTTGCAAGATTGCCACAATCCAAGAAATTGAGGAGAAGAACTACTCGCTAACCCCTGGCGCTTACGTTGGCGTGGCCGAACAGGAGGACGACGGCGTGGACTTCCACGAGCGTATGAACGAGATTCACTCGGAACTGGCTCGACTGAACCAAGAGGCCAATGTGCTGATGGAAAAGATACAAAAGGAATGGGAGGAACTGAAATGAGTGAGTGGAAGAAAGTGAAGCTGGGTGAGATTACGGAATCATGCTTGGGTAAAATGCTTGATGCCGCCAAGAATCGAGGAGAATACAAACCTTATCTTGCTAACCTTAACGTGAGGTGGGGAAGTTTTGATATTGACAATTTATCTTTGATGAGATTTGAAGAAGATGAGGATGAGAAATATGGTATTAAGTATGGTGATTTAATTATTTGTGAAGGTGGTGAACCAGGAAGATGTGCAATTTGGAAAGAACAACTTCCTGATATGAAGATACAAAAAGCGCTTCATAGAGTTAGACCAAAGGATGGATTAGTGGATAATTTCTATCTTTTCTATTGGTTTTTACTTGCGGGCAAATGTAATTGGATAGACCAGTATTGTACAGGGGCAACAATAAAGCATTTGCCAGGTCAAAAACTTAAAGAGGTTTTGGTTGATTTGCCTCCAATTGAAACCCAGCTCCGCATCGCCACCATCCTCTCCCGCTACGACTCCCTAATAGAAAACTACAAGAAGCAAATCAAGCTATTGGAGGAAGCGGCGCAGCGGCTCTATAAGGAATGGTTCGTTAATTTACGCTTCCCTGGATATGAAAACACAAAGATTGTGGATGGTGTGCCGGAGGGGTGGGAGAAGAAAAAATTGATTGATTTGGTTGATGTGCAATATGGCTATGCTTTTGACGGAAAGCTCTTTAATAGTACTGGAGAAGGCATGCCGATTCTTAGAATCAGAAATATTCCTGATGGTATAACTTCAGATTATACAACCGAAGAGGCTTCTCCAAACTATATTGTTCACGATGGTGACATCGTTGTAGGTATGGACGGCATTTTCCATATTAATAGCTGGAATGGTGGAGATGCTTATCTCGTGCAACGAGCTTGTTCTTTTAGACCAAAAGAAGAGAGAACAAAAGGTTTTATCTTTCAAGCCATTCAAAAACCTATCAAGTATTTTGAGCAAATATTAGTAGGTGCAACCGTTGCACATTTAGGCAAAAAGCATATTGATTCTATCGAACTTATTGTTCCTGAGAATAAAGACCTTTATATTCCTTTTCAAAAGGGATTTAAGCAAAGAAAATCGTTATTGTCTCAAATCCGCCTCCTCACTGAAGCCCGCGACCGTTTGCTGCCGAAGTTGATGGGCGGGGAAATGGATGTTGTTTTAGAAAATTATCCAGCCGTTTGAAAGGATTTTTTATCTTTGCGGCTGGATAATTTTAATAAGAAGATGAAGAAACTTATCATATCCCGCAAGCAGGAACAACTGGTTTTAAGACAGTTACAGAATGAGCCAACAGCACAATTCCTCGCTGTTTATGGTCGCCGGCGTGTCGGAAAAACGTTTTTGATTCGCGAATATTTTGAGGACGGTTTTGCCTTTATGCACACCGCCGTGTCGCCGATGGAACTGAAAGAGAAAGACCAGAAGCTGCTTTACCGCATCCAACTGGATGAGTTTGCCGCATCGCTTGCAAAATATGGTTGCACCAACACCTCACCCATCAAAAACTGGTTCGATGCCTTCCATAGACTGGAAACCTTACTCGATTCAAGGAGGAAGACCAAGAAAAAGATGGTGGTGTTTATAGATGAACTGCCCTGGCTCGACACCCCGCGCTCCGGCTTCCTCTCCGCTTTCGAACACTTTTGGAACGGCTGGGGCGCTGGCAAGCACAACCTGCTGCTGATTGTCTGCGGCAGCGCAACTACATGGATGCTTGACAACCTGATTAACAGTAAGGGCGGGCTTTATGGCAGAACGACACGCGAAATGCACATCCATCCGTTTACCCTGGCCGAGACGGAGGAGTATTTCAGACACCGTGGCGTCACAATGGACCGTTACGACCTCGTGCAAACCTATATGATATTGGGCGGCGTGGCCTATTACATGTCCTATTTCAAGCCCGGAAACTCGTTGGCGCAAAACATCGACGAGCTGTTCTTTGCTGAGAACGGATTCCTGCAAAACGAGTACGACAGGTTGTTCACTTCCCTGTTTGCCGACAACAACCAATACCGGAAAATCGTGGAGCTGCTGAGCCGAAATCGTTACGGTCTTCAACGGGAGACCATTGCGGAAGACACTGGCATTGCCATAGGCGGAACGCTCAGCAAGATGCTGAAGGCTCTCGTAAAAAGCGATTTGGTCACCACCTATTACAATTTCGGTGAATCGAAGCACAATCTTTACTATAAGCTAACCGATATGTTCTGCCTCTTTTATCTCGGTTTTGTGTTAAAAAATCCGACCAATAACAGAACATTTTGGTACGACAATCAAAACTCTCCCAAACTGAATGCATGGAGAGGATTGGCTTTCGAGGATGTCTGTTTCGTGCATCAACAGCAAATCCGATCGGCATTGGGGATCAGCGGCGTACACTCCGAAATCTATCCCTGGCATTTGAGCGCTGACGGCAAGACAAAAGGTGCCCAGATAGACATGATTATTGAACGCGCCGACCGTGTAGTCAATCTTTGTGAAATGAAGTTCACCCAGAATGAGTTTTCCATTGACAAATCTTACGACGAGAAACTGCGTGACCGGCTTGGAACCCTTTCGCAAATGATCGGGAAAAAGAACTTACAACTCACCTTAGTGACCACATACGGATTGAAGAAGAACATGTATAGCAACAGGATTCAACGACTGATAACCATGGACGATCTTTTCAAAGCATAAAAGACAACTGCACAATTAAACGAGTGATTATTATGCCACACAATTACAGCGAGGACCAACTGATACAGCGCAGCACCGCCGAATTACTGGAGAAGGAACTGGGCTGGAAGAGCGTCTATGCCTTCGACCAGGAAAAGTTGGGCGAAACTGGTACGCTTGGCCGCACCGACTATCACGAGGTGCTGTTGGCACGCCACTTCCGCAAGGCCTTGAAATCGCTCAACCCTTGGCTGACCGACGAACAGCTACAAAAGTGCGTAGAGCGGATGACCGAGCGTATGAGCAGCCAGACGCTGATGCAGATCAACGAGCAGAAATACCAGCTGATTCGCGACGGTATTCCCGTGACCCGCACTAAACCCAACGGCGAAACCGAAGAGGTGAAGGCCAAGGTTATCGACTTCCTGTCACCCGAAAAAAACGAGTTCCTTTGCGTGCGTGAACTGTGGGTGTATGGCGCACTCTACCGTCGCCGCGCCGACATCGTGGGCTTTGTCAACGGCATTCCGTTGCTTTTCATAGAGCTGAAAAACCACGATGTGGAAATGGTGGATGCCTTCAACCAAAACTACCGCGACTACCTCGACACCATCCCGCAACTGTTCTACTTCAACGCTTTTGTTATGTTCAGCAACGGCTTGGAGGCGCGTGTGGGTATGATTGACTCGAAGTGGGAGTTTTTCCACGAGTGGAAGCGATTGAAAGAGGAAGATGCGGGCAACATCGAACT
Source organism: Bacteroidales bacterium (assembly GCA_016285615.1). The sequence goes on along the minus strand of JAEERB010000146.1, from coordinate 540 downwards.
GCCCACGATGTTGAGAGGGATCTGCAAGAAAGAGAACTTCCTCGACCTGTTGGAAAACTTCATTCTGTACGACCATTCGGGCGGTACCACGGCCAAGATCATGGCTCGCAACCACCAGTATTTAGGGGTGAACCAAGCCGTCGAGAAATATCGCAATCGCGAATTGCTGAACGGAAAGTTGGGCGTGTTCTGGCATACGCAAGGTAGCGGTAAAAGCTATTCGATGCTATTCCTGTCGCAAAAGATTCGCCGCAAGTTTGAAGGCTCTCCCACAATAGTGGTTCTGACCGACCGAGACGAACTGAACAAGCAAATCAGCGACACCTTCGAGAACTGCGGACTATTAGGAAATGTGAAAGCGAAGAAGTTCATTGCCAGTAGCGGGGAAGATCTGATAGCGAAACTTAAAGGCAATCCCTCCTTCATCTTCTCGCTGATCCAGAAATTCAACGACCCCAAAGCGAATCCCATCTACCCCGACCACGACATCATTGTGATGAGCGATGAGGCCCATCTTACGCAAAACGGCATCTTTGCCGA
>JAEERB010000145.1 GCA_016285615.1 Bacteroidales bacterium | reverse complement strand
GTCTTCTGCTTCAGGCTGAGGTCGACCACGCGGTCGGGCTCTTTCCAATAGTCCTTGCCATAGTCCTTCTGGATAAAGTAGTTGAGATACATCAGGAACTCGGGGGTGGCACAGGCGCCGCTGAGCATGGAGGAGACCATGAAGACCATGTTGATGAAACCACCGCAGTAGGACTTGAGGTTGGTGGGAGCCGTCGAGTTGCCACCGATCGAGGTGGTGCCGCCCAGCAGCCAGGGATACATGGTGATGGAAGCGCAGTAGTTGGCCAGGCTCGTCTCGTCGTTCTTATAGATGAAATGGTGGGTGAGCAGGTCGAGGTAGCGGGCCGCCATCTCCTTGCCGTACATCTTCTTGATGCGGTCGGTCAGCAGGCGGCGGTTGAGGCGGATGAAGTTCGACTTGGGCAGCTCGCCGATGAGGGTGGCAATATTCTTGCGCTCCACATTGGCATTGGCGTCGTATTTGCTACCGGTGGCGGCATTCGAGGCGTTGCAGTAGTTGATGAGGAAGTCGAGTTTCTCTTTCACTTCACGGTCCTCGTAATGGCGTTGGCGATAGAGGATGTAGCACTTGGCCACTTCGTAATAGCGTTCGGCCATCAGGGCGGTTTCCACCTGGTTTTGTATTTCCTCAACAGAGATGCCATCAAAGATTTTCAGGCGGCTCATGATGTTGATGAGCGCCTCGTTGGTGGCGAAACTGTCAACCGCAAGGAATGCTTTGGCAATGGCGTTTTTGATTTTGTCAGCGGAAAAAGGCTCCCGTTTTCCGTTTCTTTTAATAATGTACAAATCTTCCATTAGTTTGTATTAAAAAGGTTAAAAACAAGCTTTTGGGAGTCATTGCACGGAGCGGATCCGCTATCGTTGCTCTTGTTCCCGAAAGCTACGAGTGGTTTGGTTTGGTTAAGCGCGGGCAGGTCTTCTGGCTTGTTCCCATTTTCATCGTCTTCCCACCCAAAATTGGCAGTGACTTTGGCAGAAAATGCTTTTTGTGGAACTCACAGCTACGGGTATAGCCGCTGATTCTCACAGCGTTCCCTATTAATCTTGTTAGAACCCTAACTCGCCCCAAAAATAAGGTAGCCGTTTTGAATGGCAATAGGGTGGGACTTTTTTTTATAAACAAACTTTTCAACAATGATGTCAATGCGGCTTGTAGCGCGACTTTCCAAAGAAATGATTTTTTTCAAGGCATAAAAAAAGAAATCCTAAAAAGTGATGAAAAGAATACCGTTTTTCCCCATTTTTAGGTATTTCACAACCTCCGTTGTTGCTCTATTTTTGCCAACGAAAATGAAGAACTTTTAATCGAAATATTAACAATAAATAGTATGAAAATGAAAACAACAAAAATGATTTTATGTGCTCTTGTGGCATTGTCAACAGTATTAATAGGTTGTAAAAAGGAGGAGGCTCTCACGGCGAAAGATATTGCCGGCACCTACAAAGGCTACACGTTGACCAGCTGTCAGTATTTTCAGAATAACTTTACGGCCGACGAGCAAGTGGTTATTGAGGCTGTGAGCGAAGAGGTGGCCAAGCTGACGCTGACTTCCGGAACTTGGGGCACCACTACCGTGAACAATATGAATATTACATTCTCGGGTAAGACTTGTTCTTTCTCGGGTAGCGGCTCTGTTGAGATGGCCGGCATGGGTGGTGAAGCCAAAAAGTACGATTGCACCGTGAGCGGCACCGTGGATGCTGATAAGAACGCCAATGTTACGGTGAATATTCCTGCCGTGATGGGAGGCTGCAATGTCGTTTTTGCTACGGGCACGGCACCTGCCGACTATTACATTGCCGATAGATATCAAGGTTCACTGGCTATGAGCGTGGCAGGAAAACCTGTGGGCGAACCTGCCGATGTGACGATCACATTGGAAGCCAGCGGCAAAAACAGTGTGACTGTCAAGTTGCCAGCTATGGGTGAAGGTGCTATGGCTCTTCCCGCTTTGGATATTGCCAATGTGGCTGTGAATACATCTGATTACAACACCTTTACGTTGGCCGAAACCGCTTTCGAACAGACGGTTGACAGCTTGCACTGCACGGGTACGGTAAAAGGCACTGTTGTGGGCGACAAACTGACGCTCAACTATTCCGTAAAACCGGGCGCTATGCCGATGAACATCGACTTTGTATTTACCACCAAAGAGGCTGAAAGCAAGAAAATATTAGCCAAACTTGAATTTTAATCATATCTGCCTTTTTGTTTAATGTTTTTCCAATGAACAGGTTCGTTCTCCTTCTGTTGTTCGCCATTTCTTCCGCTTGGTTCTGTTCTTGTGACGGCATCTTCCATAATATTTATGATGATCCCAAGCAGACGCCTCAGAGCGAGTATGGTTTCATCAAAATAGACGAGGCAACCAATAGCGGTGTCATCTATGTGGATGCCAGCACCTACGACCGGTGGGTATTTGTTGATTTCAAGAACAAGAAGGTGGATACCACCAATATTTTAAAGGGAGAAGAAGAACCTGTTCAATGGAACTTTGCCCTGCATCGCTACGATGCCAAAACCAACGGCGGGGCCGTGGTCGAAACCACATTCTCCTCGTTGGACGATTTGCGCGCGGCTGGCGATATCGACTTCGACGGCTTTACGGCCGACGTGGACGACTCGGTGGCTGTGGATATGTCGGGCATGATGGACGGCATCATCAAGTATGCCCCCAGCAAGAAAAACCGTGTGTTATCGCGTTGGATGAATGTGGATACCAGCACGATGCCGCCGATATATAGCATGTCAAACAAAGTGTATGTGCTGCAAATGGCCGATGGTACACGCGCAGCGCTGCTCTTTGTCAACTACATGAATTCCGCCAGTGTCAAGGGATTCATCACTATCCATTACATCTATCCTTACGAATGAAACGTCAAATTGCTATTTATACTATTGTTATCTGTTGTCTGACCACCTTCTCTATCATAACTAATATGGCTATGGCGCAACGGACGGTGTCGGGTGTGGTTCGCGACCAGCACGGCACCCCGTTGGCTGGCGTGACCATCGCGGTGAAAGAGTTTCCCGACGTGGCGGCCTATACCGACTCGGCAGGCCACTATACACTACATCTGAGCTCGGCCACAAGTTGTACTCTTTGTGCCACCTTGCTGGGCTATGAGCGCCAATGTCAAAAGCAGCCTGATGGAAATAAGGGTGGCTTGGATTTTGTTTTGGAAAACCATTCGCAAGGCCTTGATATGGTGGTTGTTACTAGTACGCGTACGCCAAAACTGCTGAAAGATGCACCCATCATTACGCGTGTCATCACGCAGGATGAGATACAGCAGTTGGATGTGACCAATGTGCAGGAATTGCTGCAGGCGGAATTGCCTGGGGTGGAGTTCACCTACTCTATGAACCAGCAGGTGTCGCTTAATATGCAAGGCTTTGGCGGCAACTCGGTGCTCTTCCTGATTGACGGTGAGCGTTTGGCTGGCGAAACACTTGATAATGTGGATTATAGTCGTCTTTCGCTGGGCGATATATCACATATCGAGATTGTCAAGGGCAGTGCTTCGTCGCTTTATGGTTCTAACGCTGTCGGCGGGGTGATCAATATTATCACTAAACAAAAGAAACAGCCCTGGTCGCTGAACCTGAATGCCCGCTATGGTTCCCATAACCAACAACGCTATGGTGGCTCTGTCGGCTTTGATGTGAAAGGTGTCAATAATTTGCTTACGGTGCAGTATGTGCATAATGATCCTATCACACTGAAGAATAGCGGTGATTTCGGCAGTGTATATGGTTTCAACTCATTGGATATCAAAGATAAATTGTCATATTCTTATAAGGATAAATTCAAAATAACAGCCCGCGCAGGCTACTTTTTCAGGGAGCGCGCCTCGCAGGAGTTGTCGCATGAGCGCTACCGTGACTTTAGCGGCGGCTTGAAAGGCGAGTATAATATCACCGCTGAAGACGATATTTCGCTCTCTTATGCCTTCGACCAGTACGACAAGAGCGACTTCTCCCTGTTGGACAAGCTCGACGTGCGCGATTATAGCAATGTGCAACATACGCTTCGAGGTATTTATAACCACACCTTCCGTAAAAAGCATATCCTGACCGTAGGAGGCGACTATATGCGTGATTATCTGATGAGTTACCAGTTTGCCGACCACGGAGCCTATTACCAACATACGGCAGATGCGTTTGCCCAGTTCGACTGGAATCCGCTCCGCAGCCTCAATGTGATTGCCGGGTTGCGCTACGATTACTTTTCAAGTGCCAACCTGCACCATGTGTCGCCCAAATTGAGTTTGATGTACAAGTTTAAAAGATTCTCTATCAGAGCGTCTTATGCAAACGGCTTTCGCTCGCCGACCTTGAAAGAGCGCTTCATGAACTTCGATATGGCCAGCATCTTCATGATTTACGGCAATCCCGACCTGAAGCCCGAAGTGAGCCATAATTTCAGTCTGGCTGGCGAATATTCGTATGGTAATTATAACGTGACGCTGATGGGCTTTTACAATCGCGTGCGCGACAGGATTACTACGGCGTGGAATGGGGAAATCAAGGGGATGGTTTATACCAATATGGCTCCGTTGCACGTCACAGGCCTTGATTTCAGTGCCTCTGCCAGCTGGAAGTTCGGCCTGTCGGCACGTGTTTCCTATGTCTTTACCAAAGAGCTGATACCCAAAGGAGAACCCGAAATCTCCGTCACTCGCCCGCATTCGGCCACTTTCCGCCTTTGCTATGGCAAGGAGTGGAAGAAGTACGGCTTCACATTGATGCTCAGTGGCCGCGTGCTCTCAAGCGTGACCTGCGACGAATATACCTCCATGACCTCATTCGACGAAACCCGCCGGGTGACCTATCCCGCCTACACCATCTGGAAGTTCGGCTTTAACCAGAAAATTATGAAAGGCCTCCATGTGAATTTCGTGCTCGACAATATATTTAATTATGTACCAGATTATTACTATAGTAATTCGCCAGCTACCACAGGCATCACCTTTACGGCGGGCGTCTCTATAGATGTGGATAAGTTTTTTCAAAAATAGACTACATGAAAACCAAGCAACACACTCCTATGAATCCCAAAACTAAGAAAACCTTATGCCTATGCCTCATTGCGGCTGTCATTTTGGCAGCAGCGCTGATTTTCTGGGCAACGAAGGTGGCTCCTACGCGAATTGCCTTTGTCAACTACCAAATCACGACTTTGGGACAGATTGCCAAGAGCAACGACAGCCGCTTCATTAAAATTAAAGAAGTTAGCATTGACGAGTTGCACAAACTGCGCAAATACGATATGGTGATGATCAACGCTATGGGCTTGCGCATTACCGAAGAGCAGCGCCAACAGATTGAGGATGCCTCTATGCGCACGGCTGTTCTTTCTACTGCCGTAACCAATCCTGCCAACTACATCGTGTCAGTTGATTCGCTGACAGCCGATACCTTGACGCGCTACTTAAGCAACGGCTCCCGCAAGAATTATCGGAGTATGCTCAATTATATACGTAAGTATGTGGATAAGAAGTTGTTGTTTGTCAAGAATCCCGAACCTGTAGTGCCCGCATCCAGCGATATGTTCTATCATGTGAATCCAGCTGCTCCAGATGAGGAGGCTTTGGGTTTCAATACGGTGAAAGAATATGAAGCCTTTCTGAAAAAAGCAGGTCTCTACAAGGAGTCGGCGCCGCGCATCGTGATTACGGGGCAGATGGGTGATCCCACCGACCTGATTGCCGCCCTTGAGAAGAGTGGCAACATGGTTTATCCCGTCCGCAACATCAATGGCTTCATCATGAGTGGCCAAGCCGATTCGGTGCAGCCCT
>JAEERB010000144.1 GCA_016285615.1 Bacteroidales bacterium | reverse complement strand
TCATTGCCCACAACGGTATCACCCTTCAGGGGCAATTCATCTTTCACCGGTGCAATGGCACTGCCCCAGTCTCCGCCAATGACATAGAACGGATAGGTCGTCACGCCGTCCATCCTGTGATTGGCACCATTCATGACAAATTCCACACCCTTGGCGATAGCGCAGAATTTGCCAATAATCAGCCGATCACCGATGAAGTCGTAGAAATGAGTGACATGCTTCTCGAACTGGTCAGCCCCATCCACGTCATCATAATAGGTGTAGTCTCCGATGATGATACGAGGGTTCTTCACCACGTTTTTGATGAAGCAGAGGCTTGGAATCTTCGGATTCGGAAAAGCCTCATTGGGGTTGGGTCGGTTTGATATCATTACCATAAGTTGAGTTCAATTAAATGAGAAATCAGGTAAGTCCTCCTAAAGTGGAGTCATTATTTGGGGCTTTTTTCCGGGTTGAGCATTTCTTCATTCACAAAGCCCTCGATAATGTTGGAATAAAGACACTTATTGTCTTTCAGTAGAAAAACTAAACGCAACAAGGTGCGGAAATCTCCTTGACATACAGGCATCGCTGTAATAGCGATTTGGTGCGGGGCAAGAAAAATGTTTTTCATACCCGTTCCACACTCGAAAATGTACGGGTGCGACAATCTTTGCCATTGTCCTTCCTTGTTTTTTGCCTCAACAATGATATCCGTAAATAAATCTCCGGAGCCCACATCCATTGTGTCATTGGAAATGTTTTCCAAAAAGACAGGAAAAGCCATAATGCCCCTACGGTATTCAGGTTTTTTGTAATATTCCCAAATACTCATTGGCATACCTACAATCCTATTCGTATCAATGGTAAGGAAGAGTGTGCTGTCTGTCGGCGATTCCATTTTATGATCATCCAGGTCTACCCTATTTCCTGTAAGTTCAGGTTTATACGTCAGTTGAACTAAAGGTTTGATGTCTCCTAAATAGACAGGGGCAAACTCCATCCCATCAATACCTAACACATCATCCCACTTGGCAGTTTCCAATTTGTTTGTAAAACGGTCTGCCAACTCAATGGTGGAATAATCATATCTTTGTGGAGTGGGAGTGGGTGATGATCGGTGTGATGAGACTTCAGATTGTCCACAAGCCATCATGTTGCCTAAAAGGGCGATAACAATAAGAATTTTGTTCAAGGGCGTAAAGATTCTTTTCATTGTGGTTGTTATTTAAGATTCTTGGCAAAAAACTTCGCCAGCGTGTCCCACGGGATGTAGTTACCCTCGCCGCCGTCGTAGAGGTCGCAGTGGGTGGCACCGGGTATGATGAGCAGCTGCTTGTTCTCTGGCACAGGATTTGGCTTGCCGACGAAGTTGTAGCCTTCGGCCTTGCCATCCACCATAAAGTGGTAGGCCGCCTCGCCGAAGTAGCGAGAATGAGCCTCTGCGCCATGCATCACGAGGACAGCAGAGCGGATTTCATTGATGTAGTAAAGGAAGCGGGCGTTGGCGTAGGCCTGCGTGCCGATGACGCGCCAGCCGTCGTTGCTGTTGCCGCTGCGCACGTGGTAGCCGCGCGATGTCTTGTAATAGGCGTTATAGTCCTTCACAAACTGCGGCACCTCCTCGGGCACCGGGTCAATGACGCCGCCAGCCATCGCCATTGGGTCGGCGAGACGCTGTTTGCCCATTGCCTCGCGGGTAGCGTGACGGGCTTCCTCATTGTTGTCGCTGTCGTAATAGCCGTTGCCGCTGATGCGGGTCATGTCGTACATTGTGCTGGCCACGGTGGCTTTGATGCGAGGGTCGGCCGCAGCGGCGTTTAATGCGATGCCACCCCAACCGCAAATACCGATGATGCCAATGCGCTCTGGATCAACGTTGTCTAACTGCGACAGGAAATCGATGGCAGCCATAAAGTCCTCGGTGTTGATGTCCGGCGAGGCCGTACGACGGGGTTCACCGCTGCTCTCACCGGTGTAGGACGGGTCGAAAGCCAATGCCACGAAACCCTGCTCTGCCATCTTCATGGCATAGAGGCCGCTGCTTTGCTCTTTCACGGCACCGAAGGGTCCGCTCACGGCGATAGCTGCCAGTTTGCCTTTAACATCCTTTGGGGTGTAAAGGTCGGCGGACAGTGTCAAGCCGTACTGTGTTTCAAACGTCACCTTGCGGTGGTTCACTTTGTCGCTGAGCGGGAACACCTTGTCCCACTCCTGTGTTAGGTTCAGTTCCTGTTTCATATTGTCTTTTATTTCAGTTGTTTGCGTTTTGTCGTTGCAAGAAATTGCCAATAAGACTATCGTTGCAAATAATGCTAATTTCTTCATTGTCGCTTATTTACAAGATTAATTCATAAGTATGCTTTCACCCCAAGTGTATTGCGGATAGGCTTTTTTCAGGTCGTTGGCAGAACCGCTGACACCGGAACCTCCGCTGGTAGCAAACACATTCAGCACCTTGCCGCTAAGGTCGTGAGCCTCAATAAATGTATTGATGATTGTCGGTGCTGTGTACCACCATATGGGGAAGCCAATCCACACGGTGTCATATTGGGCGATGTTTTCACAAATTCCCTTGATTGCCGGACGTGAATTCTTGTCCTTCATTTCCAGCGTTGACCGTGATTGCTTGTCTTGCCAGTCAAGGTCTGCAGAAGTGTAGGGTTTCTCGGGTACAATTTCGAACAGGTCGGCATTCTTTTCCTTTGCCAACCTCTGGGCTGCGGCTTTTGTGGTGCCGGTAGCCGAAAAATAAACTACTAATGTCTTTTTCATTTCAGTATTCTCCTTTATTTGTTTGTTTTGTGCGTATGCGCCCGATAGAAGGCAACATATTGCGATTATTAATGAAATTTGCTTCATACTTAAATAGTTTAATGTTGTTATTTATTTGCTTTTATTTCTCTAATTATTCTCGCAGGGCTACCTGCCACCACCATATTGTCGGGCACATTCTTGGTGACTACGCTGCCGGCGGCGACGATGGCGTTCTCGCCGATGGTGACGCCGGCCAGCACTTTCACGTCGGCGCCGAGCCAGGCATTGCGTCCGACGACTATGGGCTTTGTAAGCAACGAATGACGCGTGGCTGGATCTTCGGGATGACATTCCGTTGCCAAAACGCAATGCGGTCCGATAAATGCTCCGTCCTCGATAGTGATGCCGCCGAGTGCAAGAAATGTACAGCCAAAGTTTATAAAACAGTCGCGACCAAAGCGCGTTGTAAGTCCGTAATTGATGTAAAACGGAGGAAATACTCGCACGGTATTGTCTATGTTGCTGCAGGTTATCTGCCGCAAGTATTCTCTGATTTCCGCTTCGTTGTGATAGCCGGTGTTCATTTCGGCACACAGTTTCATTGTTCGTTGGACATCGGCATATAGGTCGTCGCTGCCTACATAGTCTTTTCCTGTGGGGTTGTCTGTCATTGCTTACTGAATTTTATTGTTATGTTTTCTGTGCCAAGTGCTTCCTTAAGTTGCCGGATGTCATTTATATGCCCGATTGGCGAATAAGAGTACGAAGTTTTAAAAGTTTCGTAGAACACCACAATACAATTGTTGCCATACAACATAATGTCTCCCGCATGAATAGTTCCAGGACGGATGTTGTTGACGGGCAAGGTGGTATCAAGATAATTGTACTTTTCGTTTCCGTTCAACTCGTTCATATCCAAAGTTATCGGCAATAGTGCGTAAAAACTTTCTGCACTGCTATTGTCTTCAAGTGTGGCAGTAAAAATTTTGTCGCCAACTGAAAATTGCATTGTCTTTTCGGATGCCGATGCAGGTATATTAGGTTCGTCTTTCGTACACGAAGCGAAAAATAGTACGGCAAAAACTAATATGTTGATCATAATTTTCATTTTCCAAATATTTCTTTTGCACGGTCCATCTGTGTTGGTATGTCAACGTCGAACGGGCAACGGCTGAGGCATGCACCGCAATGTGTACATTCGCCTGCATGATGAGGTAGTGAATCGTATTTAGCCTGTAATTCAGGTGTAAGTCCGTCTTTTTCCGCCTTATCAAGCAATTCATTTACCTTTGCAATAGGAATGCCTGTACTACATGGAGAACAATGGTTGCAATAAGTGCAAGTTCCGCAAGCTTTTGATGTTTCACGCTTTTCGACATTGGTATAGTCCTTTTCTGCATCGCTTGATTGCAGCCAATGAAGATCGGCTTTCAATTCTTCAATATTGTCAATGCCGAGTATGCAAGTGCTGATACATGGTTTTGCAAGGCAGTAGGCGATGCATTGTTCGGGCGTATATGCCACGCCGAGCGGTGATGATTTTTCGTCAAGCAAACGACCTCCGCCACCGAAAGTTTTCATTACGGTAACGCCTATATGATGTGTGGCACAATAATCGTAAAACTCTACTCTTACAGGGTCAATGCCAGCTTGAAGGTTATTCATAGCCCCTTCTTCCCAAGGAATAGCTCCTCCACGCAGACGATCGAAAGCAGGATTGAGAGAAAACATGATAACTTCTATCCAACCGCATTTGGCAGCTCGCAAAGCAACTTCAGCATTGTGACTGCTTACACCTATGTGTTTGATTTTTCCTTCTTTTTTCAATTGGAATACATAGTCAAGAAAAGGGCTGCCCTCTAGTTCGTCCCACTCTTCATGGCTGTCGGTAATGTGTATCATGCCGACTTCAATGTGGTCGGTATGCAGACGGGCGAGCAAATCTTCAAATCCTTGTTTCGCTTCTTCCACATTGCGGGTACGGCAGTGCTGTCCATCCTTGAAAATGGTGCCTATATGTCCCTGTATAATCATCTCATTGCGTCGACCTTGCAGAGCATAGCCTATGTTGGAACGCGTCTTGGGATTGGCATCGTAAATATCAATATAGTTCATGCCGCTGTCCAAAGCCATGGTCATTAATTCCAGAGATGTTGCACTGTCTATTTTTTCAAAGCCACCACATCCTATACTTATCTCACTGACCATTAATCCGGTATTTCCCAGCGGACGATATGTCATATTGTTTTTTTTCTCGTGCTTGCAACTTGTTGACACAACACACAGGGCTGCAAATAAAATGATGTGTATTCTCTTCATACTATTTCAATTTTAAATAAATTTCATCTGTTACAGGTTCCAACCATTGAGTTCCACTTGACTTTTGTCGTGACTCGGCAGAAACGATGTTAGCAATACTCTGCTCCATTAGTTCGTTATCGGCATCCTCCTGCACATCCTTGTGGTAGGTGAGGTGCTGCATCCAGCTGTCCTTGGCGGCACCGTGCCAATGTTTTACTCCTTCCGGAATCTCGATGATCACACCGGGTTCCAGCTTGACAGCGGGCTTGCCCCATTCCTGGTACCAGCCGCGGCCATAAACGCACACCAGCACCTGCACCTGCTTATGGTGGATGTGCCAATTGTTGCGGCAGCCCGGTTCGAAGGATACGTTGACCATGCCGCCTTCGTAGGGCGAGACGTAACTGTTGCCGATAAAGTACTGCGCATAAGCGGTGTTCGGTTCGCCCCGCCGCCAGCTCGATTTCAAATCGACATAGTTTTGGATGTAAATGTCGCTGGCGAGGTGGTCGTTGGCGGAATCGCTGATACCCAGTTGCTGAATGGCTACGGCGACGCGGTGCGCCTCCATTTTGCCCACACGCTCCTGCAGCACCTTCGGGATGGCGAGCAGCTGTGCGTCGGTAAGACCCATGTTCCGCGCGCCGCGCACGTGGGCGGCAAGCTGGGGCTCCACGCCCTCTAAACCGGCCAATGCACTGACAGTCACCAGCTCACGGTCGGCGTGGGTCAGCAGGTCGCGGGCGAAGATATCGCCGAAGAGGTGCGCCTTGAGGTAGTAGTCCTCGGCGGGACAGAATTTGTAGTCGAAGGGCTGTCCCGACAGTTTGGTCT
>JAEERB010000143.1 GCA_016285615.1 Bacteroidales bacterium | reverse complement strand
CAGTACCGTTTGAGCCTGCCTCTTTATCGGCATTTGTTGCAGGTTGCGAAGTATTACTGGAAGCCGGTTCCTCATTCTGCAATTCGGAAGCAGACCAGATGTTTTCCTTATTTCTCCCATACCTTTTTGACAAAACGCCTGCGCTATTGACATTCCAATAAGTGTCATCCTTTGACAGTTGCACCCATAAAGTATTGTTATGCTCGTCTGCAAGTTGAACCAAATAAGTTTGGTTGTCTACTTCATCCGAACTCTTATACGTATTGCCTTTTTTAATACTATTGTAGTTCTGCGCAACGTATGCTACAAAAGCAACAACTGTTTTAAAGCCAGCTTTTCTGATTTGGCCACCGTGACGGATTTCTATGTGCATCAATCCGTTGTTTCTGTCACCAATAGACAAGCGAATTGGCGCAGGTGGCAGGTGTTGCTCCACAGTAATATGTCCAAAGTCAATTCCTCCATCGGGGGCTTCTACAAACGGCAGTCCGTTTTGATCCATGATTTTTGAAATGCAGTATTCCATCGTGTTACAGATTTGTTGCCGCAAAGTAACAGCGTTTGTCAAGAGTAAGCCGTTGAACAAACGTTTGTAGTCGACAGTAGTCGTTTGTTGTCGTTTGCTGTCGGATATATTACTGGTTTACAACAAATAACAAAATAGTATAAATCTTCGTCAAAAATATAGTTTTTCTTCATTTTTTGGATTTTTTGTATCTTTGACGCAGAAAAACCACTATTCAAATATGAGAAAGTACGTCGTTTTGGTCACATTGCTATTGGGCATGGCGATGGCCTCCATGGGGCAAAACAGGCAGTTGCAAATCATGAGTTACAACGTGCGCCATTGCGCAGGCATGGACTTGGTGGTGGATTATGACCGAACGGCCTCAGTGATTACCCAACAACAGCCCGATGTGGTAGCCCTTCAGGAGCTTGACAGCATGACAGGACGAAGCGGACATCATGACCAGCTGGGCGAGTTGGCTAGCCGAACAGGTTACCATCCGGTCTTTGGTGCTGCCATAGAGTTTGATGGTGGCTTGTATGGCGTGGGCATCCTCACCCGCAAGATTCCATTGAGCACTAAACGCATCCCATTGCCTGGCGAGGAACCTCGTGTGCTTTTGGTGGTAGAGTTGGAAGATTATGTGATTGCCTGCACTCACCTCGATCTCGAAGAGGTGCAACGCTTGGCATCGGTTCCTCTCATCATGGAAGAAGCCCAACGATGGGAAAAACCTTTCATCCTTGCCGGCGACTGGAATGATGAGCCTGGCTCGGAGCTACTAGAGGCGATGATGCAGCATTTCACCGTCCTTTCTGGCAACGAGGCTACCTACCCTGCCGACGAGCCGACTGAATGCATCGACTACGTCGCCGCCTTCAACGGCCGCGCCGAAGCCATCGAATCGCATGTCATCGACGAACCAGAGGCCTCCGACCATCGGCCACTAGTGGTATGGGTGCAGTTGAGATGAGTTGTCGTTGGCGCTCTAAATCCGCTTCCTCCCCCAGTCCGCTTTCCAGATATACACCAGCGAAATCAGGCCGATGAGGATGTTGTAGACCCACTCGGCGGTCCACACGCCAGCAATGGTGGAGGTCTTCGACATCAGGAAGACATAGATGATGTAGATGATGAGGATGCCAAACTCCAAGGCCATGGCCGCTGTGGTGTTGCCCGTGCCAGAGACGGCCTCGAAGAAGGTCATGGAGAAAGCACCCAATAAGGTGGCGGCACAGATCACATACACCGAAGGAATGGCGGCCTGCGCCAAGGCGGTGTCGTCCGTGTAAATCTGAAGAACGAGCTGTGGGATGACAGCTACAATAGCCACTAAAACAGCGCTACACAAGAAGCTGTTTTTCACCACTTTCCATACACTCGACATCACTTCGTTGCTCTTGCCTTCGCCGATGATGCGACTCGTCAGGGTGTTGGCGGTCGAAGAAAAAGCAATGCCAGGGATGATGAGGATCATATAGGTGCTACGGACCACCGACGAGACGCCGATGGCCATCTCTCCCATTTTCTCAATCATGACGAAAAAGATGAACCAGGCACCGAACGAGAACAGGCGCTGTATCATGCTGGGGAAGGCCACCTTAAGGATGTCGCCCATCAAGGCGGGCTGCCACTTGTGCCAACGGAACATACCGTATTCTTCATGCGGTATCTTGATGTAGGTGTATATCCAGAAGAAGAAAAACGCCGTGATTTCGGCCAACAACGAGGCCAAAGCCGCACCTCCAATACCCATCTCGGGCAGGCCAACATGACCGAAGATCAAGGCCCAATCGAAGAAGATGTTGACAACGGCCATGATGATGGTCGAGAAGGTGATCACCTGGGTGCTACTGATGCCAACATAGAAGGAGCGGAACAGGAAGTTGAACACCACGAACATGATGCCGAACTGCCTGAATTTCAGGTATTCGTTAGCCGCCGCATAGATGTTTTCGGACTCTATGATGACATGCAACAGTCTATGGCTGAAGAAGAACAAGATGCTGAACAGCAAGATGCCCAAACCCAGCACAAACAAGGCTCCATGCTGAAACACCACGCCGATTTTGCTGAAGTTGCCTTCGCCGTAACGCCGCGCGATGAAGATTTGTATGCCAATAGCAAAACCCATCGCCAAGGTGGTGAAAACAAAATAATACAAGCCCGCCATCATGGAGGCACTCAGTTCAATGGTGCCGAGGTGACCCAAGAAAGCGGTGTCGGTGAAGGTGATGATGGTCTGCGCCAGGTTACCCAACATGATGGGGTAAGCGATGCGCCAGATCTCGCGGTTGGAAACGGTGGTTTTAATCATGCTGCAAAATTAGGACTTTTTCATTTGCTATGCAAAGCCCCGAATGCCTGACCAATATGCTCCGTGATATCGGAAGCAATCAAAGCCTCCTGCCCTATCTCGTCGGCGGCGAGGTCACCAGCAAGGCCGTGGAGATAGACGCCCAACACGGCGGCTTCCTCGGGCGAATAGCGTTGTGCCAAGAGCGAGAGGATGATACCCGTCAGCACATCGCCGCTGCCCGCCGTGGCCATACCGGGGTTGCCTGTGGTGTTAAAGAAGATAGTGCCGTTGGGCATCGCGACGGTGGTATGCGCACCTTTTACGATGACGACGAGGTTGTATTTGGTGGCCAACACCCTTTGTTTCTCAATGCGCTCGAACGAGGTCGAGGTCTTCCCTACCAAGCGCTCAAACTCCTTCGGATGTGGCGTCAAAATCGTTTTGGCAGGCAGGAATGGTAGCCAAGTCGGATTGTCGGAGAGGATGTTCAAAGCATCGGCATCCATGACGAGCGGCACTTGCACTTCTTGGATGAGGCGTTTCAAGGCGCGGACGGTGTCGTCAGCCTTGCCCAAGCCTGGACCTACGCCTACAGCGGTATAGGCATCCAAATGTCCAAATGTTGAGAAGCAGGTTTCGGAGTCGTCGCCGTCAATCATCGCCTCGGAGATGGCGGTCTGCAAAGGCAGTTGTGCCACTTTGGGCAGGTGAACGCTCAAAAGTCCCACACCCGTGCGCAGACAGGCTTTCGCGCCCAGCAAAGCCGCGCCTGTTTTGCCTTCGGAGCCAGCGATGAGCAATGCGTGACCGTAGGTGCCTTTGTGGGAGTATTTCGTGCGGTTGTGCAGTATCGGTTTTACCATCGCCTTGACGGTCAGCAGGTTGTTAGTCTCCACCTCTTCCAAATAGCGCGGATGTAGGCCGATGTCCAAGACCTCGAAGCGCCCCACATACGTGTCGTTTTCAGGAAGCAGGAAAGCTAACTTGGGGTTTTGGAAAGTCAGTGTGTAATCTGCCTTGAAAATAAAGCCCAAGGCGCTGGGCTGGTCGGCAAAGAGGCCCGAAGGAATGTCGATGGCCACGCGGATGGCTTTGCTTTGGTTGAGGTAGGCGATCAAATCGGCGGTCATGCCCTGCGGCGGACGGTTGAGGCCCGAGCCGAAAATGGCATCGACCACCACGTCGTTGGCATCGACTTTCGGGAAGTCGTCCTCGGCGAGGATGTCGAACATCGGCACCTTGGTCTCGTTCACGAGGCGGTAGTAGTTCACCTCGCAGTCGTGGCTCATGCGGTCGCTGTAGCGCACCATAAACACCTGCGGGACAATCTCTTGCTCGTTGAGCAGTCGGGCCACCACGAGGCCGTCGCCACCGTTTTTGCCCATGCCGCAGAAAATCTTGATGGTCTTCTCGCGCGGCGCACGGCGATAAAGCCATTCAAAGACTTTGGTGGCCGCCCGTTCCATCAAGTCGACGGACTCAATGGGTTCGTTCTCTATCGTGTATTTGTCCGCTTCGCGGATTTGTTCGACTGAGAGGATTTTCATATTCTTTTATTTTGGTATTGCCTTCGGCAAGAAATCGTTCAAAAATCTATTTCAAAATCTTATAAAACACCTCGATTCATCAGCATTTTGACAACCCAATTAACATTAAACCAAACAAAAGCTATTACTGGGAATAGTATCGCTCCCAAATGCTTTTTCCCCGTCCATTCCTCCTTATGTGCTTCCATTATTTTCTTACTTCTGCCTTTATAGACAAACAAAAAGAATTCTATGACTAAAAAAACAAGGACGAATGCAATAAAGTACCATTTTGATAAGGTAGTTGTACTGTTATCAAAGAAAAAGTAATGCAATGACATTACAATGTTGAGGAAGTAAAGGAACGAGCAAAAAGTGATAAAAAGAACGGCCATAAAAACAGGCATGTAGCCGTTTCCTATTTTTACTTGCCAGTTGTAATACTTAAAGAAAAGATATTCTAGAAACCTCATATCCAGCTTCTTTATTTGATTATTGATAACTCATTCAATCTTTCTTCAAGTTTTCCCTTCCCCTCAAACAATATCCCCGTAATTCCCAAAGCATTCGCCGCCGCCACATTATTTTGGTTATCATCAATAAACACCGTTTCCTCGGCCTTGATGCCGAAGCGTTGCAAGGCCAATTGGAAAATCTTCGGGTCGGGCTTCATCACCCGCTCGACACCCGAAATCACCATATCCTCCATGAGGTTGAGGACGGGATAGACCGGCCGCACCAAGGCGAAGGTCTCCACTGACCAGTTGGACAGCCCAAACACGCGGAAACCTTTGGCTTTCAATTCCTTGACATATTCCTCCATGCCAGGAATCTGTCCGCCCATCATTTTCATGAACTCGCCGTAATACAACTCGATTTCCTTCTTCCACTCGGGATGTTCGCCGATGAGTTCCGCAACGCCTTCAGCAATGGGTTTGCCGTTGTCGTGCTGGGCGTTCCACTCGTAGGTGCAAATGTGGGTGAGGAACCACTCGGCCTTCTCCACATCGCCGAAATAAGGGTTGTAAAGGTAATGCGGGTTCCAATCGAGGAGCACGCCGCCGTAGTCGAAGATGAGGTTTTTGATCATATCACTTCAAGGATTGGAACCACGACTGCAATTGTTCATACAAATCAGGCAACAACATGAGCACCACCACAATGAGAAGCACCAACATCGCTATGCCAATCAGCGTACCAAGACAGCCCCATTTGCGGTCTTTGGTTTCCAACTTGGGTGTACACAATGTCACGATGAGACCGATAATGGGCGAGGTCACCACAGAAAGCAAGAAAGCCCATCCAAAACCGATGCGTCGGTGCGAGCCAATCAAACCAACGATGACTGCAAAAAGACAGCCTGCCAGCAATCCGAAAAGAAAGACTAATATGGACATAATTGTTTCAATTTGCTGCAAAGATAGTTATTTTTTTGAATGCAGAAATCGAAGATTCAACGAAGTTAATGCGGAATTATGAATGCGGAATGAGGATAATGCCATTCAGCATTCAACATTCCACATTCAGCATTCCACATTTACGTTCCACATTTCGCATTGTTTTTTTCCTTAATTTTGTGCCTTTAATTATTGAAACTATGCAAAACAT
>JAEERB010000015.1 GCA_016285615.1 Bacteroidales bacterium | reverse complement strand
GGCTGTTCGCCGATTAAAGTGGCACGCGAGCTGGGTTCAGAACGTCGCGAGACAGTTCGGTCCCTATCTGTTGTGGGCGCAGAAGCTTGAGAGGACCTGACTCTAGTACGAGAGGACCGAGTTGGACGAACCTCTGGTGTACCTGTTGTGGCGCCAGCCGCACCGCAGGGTAGCCAAGTTCGGATGAGATAAGCGCTGAAAGCATCTAAGTGCGAAACTCACCTCAAGATGAGGCTTCACTTAAGGGTCGTTAAAGACGATGACGTAGATAGGCCGCAGGTGTAAAGTCAGCAATGGCAAAGCCGAGCGGTACTAATCACCCGACACTTGCTCGATGGACAAGGCATGACGGGGGCTGAGGCCTCCGCGATGCGGAGTCTCCGCAAGACTCGAGGCTTCTTCAGGAGAGCTTTTCTTTTTCCGCCCTTTGTCAAACCCCATGCGTCTCGAGAGCGAGACGGAAAGACATTGCGGTGACAATAGCGTCGGGGCGCACCTCTTCCCATTCCGAACAGAGAAGTTAAGCCCGACCGCGCCGATGGTACTGCCTTGACCGGTGGAAGAGTAGGTCGTCGCCCAATACCACAGCCCCTTCAATACGAAGGGGCTTTTTTTTTTGCTATCAATGATAAATATGCATGCTTGCGCTGGCTGCCGGCAAGTAATTCACACCATACCAGCACATCTGTAAAGCTACGAAGGCCAATATGTGCCATAGAGAGGCAATACTATCTTTGTGACTCGGTATTGCTCTGTAATACAAATAAATAAAGTAAGCACAGCAGGCTATTAGCGCCCATGTTTCTTTTAAATCCCAAGTCCAGAAGTGCCCCCAAGCCACTTCAGCCCAAATGCTTCCTATCAACATTCCTATGATGAACAACGCCATGCCTGCGCGTATAAGAACATCGCTCTGTTGTAATATTTTTTCCTTCTTTTTGAAAATCCATAATAGGCAGAAAATAAATGCAATAAAAAGAATAGTAAACGACAACATATAGAGCGCAACATGTGGCACAAACCAGATGCTTTGCAAGGAGGGCACCAGCTCGCGATGAAACATCTCAGGCTTCAATAACTTGAGATTAAGGAATATAATAGCCATTATCGCAGCCGAAATCAAGATGGTGAGGTAATGTTTCTTTTTTAACATTAGCAGACCGCCCAACAGCAGAAGCCCCATGCCAATATAAATCCACAAGCGCCACGGATGCTTGACTATCAGCAGGGTACATAAATATATATTGTCGCGATGCCGGTATTGACGAAGGTGCAGCGCGTATGGCTTGAGTCGTAGAGGATGTCCTGCTTGAATCTCAATATTTCGCATGGTTACATCGTCTTGAATGGCTAAGGTTGCCGTTATTCGACGCGGTTTCCCAGAAGGATATTTATCTTCTTCTATTTTTCTGATTATCAGTTTGTAAGGGGAAAGTTGCAGTTGTTCGGTGCGAGTGTTGACAACTTGGTTGTTGAAGGCTATGTTGGACAAATCCATCCTCCAGGTCTGTTCGTCGGGTATTCCGTAATAGCCACCAGCTAAGATGGTGAGCAAACCGATATGGAGGATAATATGACCTGCCGTTTCTTTCCAATTTTTTTGTTGTAAAAAATGTATTATCCTTATAATCAAAACGGTAAAAAGATAGGAGACACTTAGCGCCATATACCACGAATGGTAAAAACGGTTCCACCAAGTGACTACGCAGCCCGACCGTTGTTGCGGCACCAAGCCGATAACCAGGCAGCCGGCCAACAGCAGCAGTAATGCACTCATAATGGCTGCATTAGATGTTAGCCAGTCATAGATTCTCCGTGTTTTTGGAAGAATGCTGATAAGATAAGCTGCGAATGCCAGTGTCAGCATAATGATGACATTGACGGGAAAGGCAAACCATTGGAGGTTTATCGGTGTCATGGTGTTGTTCTTTTGGAAAACAAAGATAAAGAATATTGCCGAAGATTTTTGTATTTTTGTTGTTTCTAAAAAAAACAAGATGTCTTTGAAAAGGTTTGCTTTTTTGCTAATGCTGTTGTTTATGTCGCTTTGTGCTACTCATGCGCAAGCCTACATGAACGATGCCTTGCCACCGTCGAAGCGGGCAGCGCTGTTGCTCAAAAAGATGACCTTGGAAGAGAAAGTGGGGCAGTTGTGCCAGTATGCGGCACCAGGCTATTGGCAAGATGAATCGCAGTCGGCCAATATTGATGCCCACGCCGTTAGTCCTGCTGCTCAACATATTATAGAGCAAACACGGGCTGGCCACATCGGTTCGTTTCTCCATACATTATCATTGCAGGAAGCCAATTTCTTGCAACGTCAGGCCCTGCAGTCGCGCCTACGGATTCCCTTGCTGATGGGGATTGACGCTGTGCATGGCAATGCGCTCCACCAGGGTTGTACAGTCTATCCGACCAACATAGGGATGGCTTCCACTTTTAATCCGTCATTGCTTCAGAAAATTGGCGAAGAGACTGCCAACGAAATGAGAGCCACGGGTATGCACTGGACCTTCAGCCCCAATTTGGATGTGGCGCGCGATGCCCGTTGGGGTAGGGTGGGCGAGACTTTCGGCGAGGATAGCTATCTGGTGACATGTATGGGTACGGCATTGGTAAAGGGCTTGCAGGGCGCACATCTGTGCTACGATCATGTGCTGGCATGTGCCAAGCACTTGGTGGCAGGCGGAGAACCTTATGGTGGTATCAATGCTGCTCCGATGGATATGTCGGAACAGACCTTGCGCGAAGTCTATCTGCCTCCCTTTGTGGCTGCCGTTAAAGCCGGTGTCGTTACAGTGATGCCCGCACACCATGAGATTAATGGCATCCCATGTCATGCCAATCGTTACCTTTTGAAAGATGTTTTGCGTAAGGAATTGGGGTTCAAAGGTTTTATAGTCAGCGATTGGATGGATATAGAGAGACTTCATGCAATGCACCATTTTGTGCCATCAGTCGAAATGGCCTACGAGACAGCCTTTAAGGCGGGTGTGGATATGCACATGCAAGGCGATGGCTTCTTTGAGACGATGGTCGCCGCTGTGAAAGAGGGACGCATCAAAGAGTCGCAAATCGATGAGACGGTGCTTAAGATTCTGGACATGAAGTTCTTGTTTGGCTTGTTTGAGAATCCCTACGTGGAAGAGACACCTGTACCTACTTCTCATCGTCAGACAGCTTTAGAGGCTGCACGCCAGTCGTTGGTATTGTTGAAGAATGATGGCCTTTTGCCGTTGCAAAAGTCTGACTATCAGCGTGTCTTTGTGGTTGGCCCTAATGCCAATAGTCAGACAATTTTGGGCGACTGGTCGATGCCGCAGCCCGAGGCGAATGTGAGCACCGTGTATCGAGGTCTGCGCGATTATCTTCCTGATGTAGAGTTGGATACTATGTTTTTTGAAAACAAGATATTTTCAGTTAATGCAGCTGGTATTGAAAAAGCCGCTCAAAAGGCAGCCCAGGCCGATTTGAATATCGTAGTGGTGGGTGAAAATTCACAGCGGTATGAAGCGTATGGCCGTACCTGCGGTGAAAATTGCGACCGTGATAGCTTGAGCCTTCCGGGTATGCAACAGCAATTGCTTGAGGCCGTGTTTGCTTCGGGTAAACCGACGGTGCTGGTGTTGCTCAATGGACGCCCGCTAAGCCTTCCGTGGGCTAAGGAAAATGTATCGGCCATCCTCGAGGCGTGGGAACCTGGCATGATGGGTGGGCAGGCTATTGTGGAGGTACTGTTTGGCGAGGTGAATCCTAGTGGCAAACTGCCGGTGACTATCCCCTATAATGTGGGACAAGTGCCGACCATCTATAATCACAAACATTCGCAGTACTCGCGGCAGTTTGCCATCGGACAAACGGGCTGCCTCTATCCATTTGGTTATGGACTGAGTTATACCACTTTTTCGTATCATGATGGCCAGTTGACGAAAACGGAGATGACGGCAGATGATAGTTGTGAACTGCGGATTTGGGTGACCAATACGGGAGATAGAGAAGGTGCGGAAATTGTACAACTCTATATCCAGGATGAATATGGCTCTGTGACGCGCCCTGTAAAAGAGCTGAAAGGTTTCCAGCGTGTGGATTTAAAAGCAGGGGAGACCCAACAAGTAAAGTTTGTCATCTCTCCCGAAGAGTTGAAATTCTATACGGCTCGCCGACGTTGGGAAGTGGAACCGGGCGATTTTAAGATTATGGTGGGCTCCTCTTCTGCGGATGAGGACTTAACCGTTTTCAAATTGAAGATAAAATAGATTGAGGATGAGAACACTACGACTTTTATTATTGCCTTTGGCGTGGTTGTATGGTGGCGTGGCCGCCTTGCGCCGCTATCTCTATCGTCGTGGTTGGCTTAAATCTTATACACCCTCCATTTCCACCATCTGTATCGGTAATCTGCGGGTGGGTGGAACGGGTAAAACACCTCATACAGAATATATTGCAAGATTCTTATCTCAATCACATAAGTTGGCCATTTTGAGTCGTGGTTATCGTCGCAAGACCACAGGTTTTGTGTTGGCGCAACAGGATGCCACCGCTGCCACGATAGGGGATGAGCCGTTGCAATATTTCCGCAAGTTCCCGTCGGTGACGGTCGCCGTTGACGAGAAACGAGCCGAAGGTATCCAAAAGTTACAGCAGCAATGTCCCAACTTGGAGGTAGTTCTTTTGGATGATGCCTATCAGCATTTGCAAGTTAAAGCAGCGTGCAATATTCTTGTTACGCCGTTTAATGATTTGTATGTCAGCGATTTTCCATTGCCAGCTGGTAACTTGCGCGAATTCCGCAGTGCCGCTCGCTTTGCTGACATCATCGTGGTGTCGAAAACGCCCGCCGATTGCGATGAAAAGCAACGGGATGCAGTGCAGAGAGCTTTATCGCTGAAAGCACATCAGCAACTCTTTTTTACCGCATACGAGTACCAGCCCTTGCAGCCAGTTACTTCTTTGGCCGAGCAGGTACAGCTGACATTCAATGATACCGTGTTGGTGCTGACGGGTATTGCACAGCCAGAGCCATTGTACCAAGAGCTCGAGTCATGCGGATTAAGTGTTGTCCCCATCCGTTTCCCCGATCATCATGCTTTTTCGGCCGCCGACATGGCACACGTTGTCGAGTTGTACCAGCAGAATCACGCCTGTGCTGTCGTCACCACTGAAAAAGATTATATGCGTTTGCGGTCGGCGGAGTTGGAAAATGTGTTATCTTTGTTGCCTGTTTTTGTGGCGCCCATTAGCGTAAAAATATTATTCAATCAGGAAAATCAATTTAATAAAACTATATTGTCTTATGTTACAGAAGATTAAAGAAAGTGCAGATTATATTAGGCCGTTAATGCCCAATCAACCGAAAATAGGAATCATTTTAGGATCCGGTTTGGGTGGCTTGGTCGATGATGTAAAAATTGAGAGAGAGATCTCCTATAAGGAAATTCCTCATTTCTTGTCGTCCACCGTGCAAGGTCATAAGGGAAGTTTGATTTTTGGAAAACTCAACGGCGTGGATGTGCTCATCATGAGCGGCCGTTTCCATTATTACGAAGGTTATGCCTTAAAGGATACCACCTTCCCAATTCATGTGATGAAGGCGTTAGGCGTGAAAACACTTATCATCTCTAATGCGGCTGGTGGCATGAATCCCACTTTCCAGATTGGCGATATTATGTTGATTAAGGATCATATCAATATGTTCGGCACGAACCCCTTGTTGGGCCCCAACAACGATGAGATTGGTCCGCGTTTCCCCGATATGAGCCAGGCTTATTCCAAACGACTGATTAAGATTGCGCTGGAAACGAGTGCTGAACTGAATATTCACGTGCAGCAGGGCGTTTATATGGGCGTTACAGGTCCTTGTTTTGAAACGCCGGCCGAATACCGTATGTACCACATCTCAGGCGCCGACGCCGTGGGTATGTCTACCGTGCCAGAGACTATCACCGCCCGCTACATCGGACTGGAAGTGTTTGCACTCTCAGTAATTACCGACTTGGGCGTGGTAGGGTTGGTAGAGAAAGCTTCTCACGAGGAGGTGCTCGCCGCCGCCCAAGCTGCCGGTCCCCGCATGGTACGACTGGTCAGCGAGATGCTGCCGAAGATGTAATTAATCAATTGGATGATAAATGAAAAGGGTGGCTGAAATCAGTCACCCTTTTTTATTGGCAATGTCGTTTATCGTCTTGCGTTCTTTTGCATCTGTTGCTGCTGCTTGGCCATCTCTTCCAGTTTCAGCTGCCATTTCGATTTCTTTACAGGCTTGGCCATATTGGCTTGCATTTTCTTGTGCAGTTTTTCATCATTTACGGCCATTCTGAATATCCACATCTGGAAGAAGGTAATCAGGTTGACAAGCAGATAATAATAGGTTAGCGCTGACGAGAAGCTGTTGAACATACCCAGGAAAAGAATGGGCATAATGTACATCATTACTCGCATCATCTTCTGTTGGTCGTCGTTACCCGTTGACATCATACGGTTGTTGAGCCATGTGTAGAACAGCGTGGCTGCCGTCATCAGCAACGTGAATAGGCTGACGTGGTCGCCGTAGAAGGGGATGTTGAAACTGAAATCCAAGATGGAGTCGTAAGTCGATAAGTCGTCAGCCCAGAGGAACGGCTGTTGGCGCAATTCGTATGCTGACGGGAAGAAACGGAACATGGCAATCAAGATGGGCATTTGCAGCAGCATGGGCAAACATCCAGCTGCCGGACTGACGCCTGCTCGCTTGTAAAGGGCCATGACCGCCTGTTGTTTTTTCATGGCATCTTCTTGCTTCGGATAGCGTGCATTGATGACCTCGATTTCAGGTTTTAGCACGCGCATACGAGCCGAAGAAAGGTAAGTCTTGTAGGCAACAGGGAAGAGGACTATCTTCACTATGATGGTCAGTATCAGGATGATAATACCATAGCTGATGCCGTAAACTTCCAACCAGTTGAAAATGGGAATAACGGCAAAACGGTTGATCCAGTGTAGTAAGAAGAAACCCCAGCCCAGTGGCACCTGGCGTTCCAGATTCATGTCGTAGCGCTTCAAGAGCTTGTACTGGTTGGGACCCAAATACATCGACATGTTGAAGCCGCTGTTGTTAAGGTCTTTAAGTTGGAAGTCGAGGTTGGCTGTCATCTGTTTCAACAGGTGCTGCTCATTCTTGTCGGGCAGGCTAACTTCCAGTGAACCAGAGCTAAAAGACTCTTTGTCGGCGATGATAGTCGAGGTGAAAAACTGCTGTTTGAAGGAAACCCACTTCAGCTGTGTCAATTCTTTCTTGTCATTCTTCCGTTCATCCAAATTCTTCACCTTGTTCAGATCATCCATAAAATAGATGGATGTGATGTTCTTTTCGTAGTTGTAGTTTTTCTCTACACAATTCAAGTCGGCATTCCAGTTTAGCGTAAACGAGTGCTGGTTGGCGTAGAGATATTTTTCCATGTTCTTGAAGTTAACACGGAAACCAAAGCGGTAATCGTTTGGATTAAAGGTGTATAGGTATTCAATGTAACTGTCGTTGTCCAATGTCTGGCAGGCGGAACCTGTCGAGTCGATGCGGTTGGGATACAGCTTCAAGGATAGTGTTTGCGGTTGGTCGCCTTGCAGTTTGAGTGTGTCGTCCAAGTCGCACAGGAAATAGTAGTCGGCGGTATTGATTTCGCTATAATCCCAGCACTGCAACTTGATATTCATCAGGTTATCGTCCCCGTCAAAGAGCACCAGTGGAAGTTTGGTAGAGTCTTTAGGCGTGTAGCGATAGATGTCTTTCAACTCCACTCGCTTGATATAGCCTCCCTTCTGGGCAAAGGTGTAATAGGCCTTTTCGGTTTCTACTACGTAGTCTTTCTCTTGGGCAATATCGGGTGTGGAGAATTTGTTGGAACGGGGAGTAGGAGCGGGCGTGGCGTCGGCTGCGGCTGCTTGCGGCACATCCTCAAGGGTTGCTGTCGCAGTTGTGTCGGCCACTTGCTGGGCCATCGCTTCCTGCTGGGCTTTCTGCTGCTGCTCCTGGAATTTCTTGGTCTTGGAAGAAGTGTAAAAACTGAATCCTAAGAACAGCCCGAAAATCAGTAATAATCCGATAAGTGTATTCTTGTCCATATAGGTTTTCTGTAAAATTTAGCGGCAAAGATAGTAAAAAAAGAGCTACAATCCCAACCGCTCTTTAAGTGCTTCGGATGAGGAGTATGTCTCTGTGTATGTGATTGATATGGGTGCGTCGGCATTCTCGCTGTGGACAAACATCATCTTCCCCGCATCTAAAAAAGGAATGCGGTTCATCAGCAGCAAAGTCTTCTGATAGTCAAGATGGTTGAGATACTGGTGATGGGCGTCCATCTCAGGCCAACTCTTTTCGATGAGGGCACACAACGGCTTGAAATCGTAGTCTTTAGGAACAAAAAGTTTGCTGATGGCGTGTCGTCCCATGCCGAAATAGAGCAGCAGATTGCTGGCGAGCTGACGCAGTTCGTCCTCCGTCTCATCTCCTGTCACTACCGCAACATTATGCCTTGTCTTGTGCAGGTGCAGCACAGGTGCGTGCTGGCGCAGATAGGCAAGGAGCGTCGCATTGCCGTTATCGGTGGCGATGATGCTGTCGGCTTTGCGTAACTTTTCCACAAACTTAATCCGTTCTCTCCATGCAGGTTCAATCTCCCATAGCATTTCCACGAGGAGCGGAATCAACAGCTTGTCATTGTTGGCCAACTTGCCTATATAATTATGCCCTTTTGTGATAACCTCAAGAAGATCTTCAAATCCATCCAAAGGCGTTGCATCTGAGTTTATTACAGCTGTGTGCAGCCCTGTTTTGTCAGGAATGGACAGATTTGAATGACAAAGGTTTTCTCCGATGTTTTGCAGCGCATTGCGCGTAAAATAAGTCGTGTGCCACGGATTGACAAAGGCTTGTCTGCGGATAGCATCGTTGAGCTTATCAAAATAATGCCGGCTCAATTCATCATCGAGCCGGTTATCTAAGATATTCAGGATTGTTTGTCCTAAAATGTGAAGAGAGTCTGTCAGAGAATTCATTATCGGATAATGAGTTTCTTGGTGCCCACGATACCTTTGTCGTCGGTTACGCGTACCATGTAGATGCCTTTGGCCAAGCCTGCAACGCTGATGTTGGAGGTTTCGTCTGCAAGTTCGCGGCTCATGATTTGTTCACCGACAATGTTATATATAAAGAGTTTTCCATTCTGCATGTTGGGGAAGCTGACGGTGATGTGGTCGGTGGCGGGGTTGGGATATACGCTCAGTTGGCTCTGGCGCACCTCGTATTCGTCGAGGCCGGTATGGTCAACATAGACAAATTCGATGTCATCGATGAACAGGGTGTCTTTGCCTGAGCCGGCGCCAGCGATGGCGTTTGTGGTGAAGGTGATAAGGATGAAGGCTGGCTCCACAGATTTATTCACATAAGTGAATGGAACCGAGATCTCACGCCATTCTTCATCGCCGCGGGTGAAGTTCAAACGGGCGATGGCCATAATCTGATTGGCGCAGTTTATCGAGTCGGTGTTCTCAGGGTCGCGAACATCGTAGTTGCCGTGAATCAACGCACTCATACGGGCTTCTTGCAATGAGTCGGGACAGGTGAATCTGACCCAGAACTTGATAGAGTCGGGGCGGCCAGTGAAGGGTTGGCTCAAGTCGGGATTCTTGGTGCGCGAAATGTTGTAGTTTTCTTTGCTGCTCATTGAGGTTGTGCCCGCACGGATTTGGCCTGTGGTAACGTTGCCGTTGGCCACGAAAGTCATGATCTGTTGGGCAAAAATGTAGCAACTGTATTGTCCTTCTGAACCAGGGCGCACTTCGGTCGAGCGACCGTGTTTGATTTTCAGAGCTGCGGCACAGAGTTGCTCTGTCAGGCTGCCGGCTTGGATATCGCATTTTGCGGTAAGGAATGTGTTCCAGTGGGAAGGTTCTTCATTGTCGTCCCAATTTTCGAAGCCGCCGTTGGGCAGTTGCAACTGGGCGAACATCATGCCGGGAATCAAGGCCAGCAACAAAAGGAAAAATTTCTTCATAATCTTACTGTTAAGTGATTAATGGTTTTCTTTGTGGAGCCGGCGGGAGTCGAACCCGCGTTTCTTTCGTATCTCCTTGATAATCAGGAAGTTATCTGTGTTTTAAAGGGTTATGAATTTGGTTTGGTCAATTTTGGTTGTTTTTTGTCGCGTTTTTGTCGCATTTTTATGGCATTAAAAAACTGCTGTTGAAGCAGTTGTGAGAGTTGGTGAGTTGGTTTGTGTCGCACTTTTTACGGTTGTCAACTTTTGCTTAGCTCGCGGACAATAGAGAGTAATTCCTTGATTTGCGCGTCTTTTTCCTTGATTTGCGCGTCTTTTTCCTTGATTTGCGCGTCTTTTTCCTTGATGCGCTCATCCAATACCTCTATTTGTGCTCGAAGTACATCGGGAGAGTCGCTGTAATATTGGCGGTTGTCCTGGTGGATGGAAGAGTTGTTAATATCTCCGTTCGTTTGGATTTGATTACCAGAATTGTTTTCGGAGATATTTTGGTTTTGAAGCCGCAATTTCGATGTGATTTTTTTTTGACTTACAATGGGTAAATCTTTTTCGCTTTTACACCAGCGTGAAACGGTTTCCCTTGTTACACCAAATAATTTGGCAGCATCTTCCTGTGTCATCCCATGCTGGATAATCATTTTTTTTAATTCTTTTCCGTTCATAATCAATGTTTTAAATTAAAATATCAAAAAAATATCAACAAATGTGATTTTTATTTGATATTTGTATTATCTTTGTCGCACGAAAATAACACAAATGTACTATTGCAATTATACAAAAAATTTTTGAATAAAAAAACACTATGAAAAAAATGCCATTATTAAGCGCAGAGGACGCTATTATTATTGCCAGGAAAACCGGTTACACGGTCAGTTCGGTGCAGGCCCTTCTGAGAGGCAGAAGGCGCAAAAACGCCATGAACAAGAAGGTGTTTGAGATTGCCGCACAGCTTCGCAAGATAAGAAGAGAGGCGGACAGGGCTGCCAAGGTTCAGATTAAGGAACAACTTCAAGCCATTTAGCCATGAAACGAAAGGGGAGACCGTACAAGATTTTCATCAGCGGGCCGGTGAGCGAGCCGATGGCCGACCACGGCTGGATATGGGTGGACAAGAGTTTCAAGGCCACGGAGGCGAAGCTGCTACGCCAGTGGCCACAGGCTGAGTTGTGGAACCCGATGCGGAACTGTCATCCGAGTTGGAGCTGGCTCAGGTGCATGGTGAAGTGTCTGTGCGAATTGCACGGCTGCGATGCGGTGTGCCTGAAGCCTGGTTACCAGCGCAGCCGGGGAAGCCGCACAGAGTTTTTCTTCGCGCGCCTGTGGAAGAAGGACATCCTGCTGGAGGCGGGCGAGTATGTGCACAGGGTTGGGAAGTTAAGAGTTGAGAGTTGAGAGTGAAAATAAAACCTTTATAAGGTGTAAATCAATTATTATTAACCAATCAAAGCCGTGCGAAAAGGCGCATGTTGTGGTGAAAGCCCCATTAAGTTATACAATTAGTTTAAGACGCAAGGTCCCGCCAGCCGTGAGGTTCGCGGGGAACCGGATCGATAGGCCCTTAATCGGATAGAGGGAGGAAATAATGCTTTTTAACCATTGGACTGCTGTTCGTGTTCGCCAATGGAGGTTGGTGCCGGTCCCACGCTAAAGTTCTACAGCCGGCACGTCCATGACAGCCTTAAAGCAAAAAAGCTTCGCGCATTAGCAAGTTCGACTCTTGCCGATCCGACCTGGTTCTGGTACCCCTGCCGCTAATAAGCACGAAATGGCTCGGCAAAGCCACCCCTCCGCCGCCAGCTGGGGAAAGCTGGAAAAAGTAACCGCCCGCAAGGGTTAGCTCCGATAAAGTAGGCCAAGTGGTATCGAATTCCACCGGAGGGGCAAAACAAACTGACAATTAATAATTTATAATTTGCAATTAAGAATGAGTGAGTTGTGGGTGGAGCCCGCATGGGCCGTAAAGAGAGATTTGCCGGCTGCGACGCCGAAGCAGGAGAAGGACAGGGGGAGTGTGCAAGGGATGATGCGCAGGATGTTTCCGGATGTCAAGAGATGGAACCTGTGCATACCTGTGTCGGTGTATGATCTCAAGGGCTTTTATGTGGCCACCTTTGCCAGCGTGCAGGAGTGTGCGCTGGCGTTGGGTTGTTGCCATAATGTTGTCCTGAAGGTGATAAATGGCGGGGGCAAGTCGGCGGGAGGCTTTCAGATAAGGCGTGCGGACATCATCGAGCGCAATGGCGACTGGTTTGTGAAGACGAAGCGAATCGCCTCGCTTGTGCGAGAGCGGGTGAAGACGTCCGTGGCGGTGTCGGTGTACGACCTCAACGGCTTCTATGTGACCACCTATCCTTCGGCGAGGAGCGCGTCGCGGG
Organism: Bacteroidales bacterium; assembly: GCA_016285615.1. The sequence goes on along the minus strand of JAEERB010000015.1, from coordinate 15,156 downwards.
CGTGTGGTTTGTCGAAATCGGGCGGAAGCGTGTCGTCGATGGTGAGCAACAACGGGAAAAGCAAAGACGGATGCCGGCAGTTGCGCGGGTTCCAGTTCAGAAGGGCCAGACGAATGCCAGGCTCTGACGAGTGGGACAAGAGCCCGATAGCGAAATACAGGGGGCATTATTATTGGAGATACTGGAATCAGACACATAAATAGGAGCAATTATGAAGAAAGTGTATTGGATTGTGATGGCCGTGCTGGTGTTGGCTGCGGCCACGGCAGGGTCGGCTGCGATTGCGCAGCACCGCCACATCAAGAGTCTGAAGAGGCAGGTTGCCGACCAGACAGTGATTATAGACAGTTTGCTGAAGCGCAGAATGACGGTTTTTGATGTGCACATGAATGTGACCGACAAAAGCAAAAACAACATTTACGGGCGCTATAACAAGGGCACAATTACCATCCCGACGCAGAAGACCTATCTGCTGGAGCTGGACAGCGTGAGCATGAAAGCTGTGAACTGATAATTGAAAACTTAAAGTTATGGAAACATTCAAGTTTAAGAAGAATTACAACAACAAGCTGTGCTGCGGGGTGTTCACCACCATCAGGCCGCACAAGCCGAGCAGGAAGCCCGGCGACATAGTGGGCATAGAACTGCTGGAAGAGCGCAACGAGTACAAGGGCAAGGCCAAGATACGCCATATAGCAACGGCAAGGCTGAAGGATATTCCGGAACAGACCTTTGCGGTTGATTGCGGGATGGACAAGAAGCTGTCGATGGAACTGTTCCGCGACATATACAAACCTTACGGACTGGATGCGGACACGATGATGTTTGACATTATTGTGCTGACGCACCACTTTGAGAGTGAGTAATTGGGCAAAACAACAACTAACAACTATTAACCATGCAGGAAAGTCTTTTACAGAAGATATATGATGCGACCAACAACGGGTTGGACATCATACTGTACTATTATCCGCAGGCGCAGGGGTGCGACCAGCGGGGCAAGTTTTTCAAGATCCGCGGCGATGAGAAGACGGCGTCGGCGGCCATGAAGCAGATAAAGGGCGTTTGGAGAGTGACGGACTTCGGTGACGAGGGTACGGCCATGAGCCCGGTGGAGATATGCATGAGGGAGGAGCACCTGGACTTCAGGGAGGCGATGTTCCGTCTGGCCGACAGATACAGTGTGGCCAACGTAATAAGCAAGGAGGTGAACAAGGCGAAGATAGAGCAGCGCGCCGCCACCGACGATGAGCCGGAGGGCAAGTTCTGGTACGAGCTGAACGACAAGATGAGCCCGGAGGAGCTGAAGGTGCTGGGGCCGATGGTGACGCAGGAGACCTGCGACCGCTACTCGTACTATAGTGTGAAATACTACTGCAAGGTGAAGAACCGGAAGGTGACCACCATAAGCAGCACGGATACCTATCCCATATTCATGCGCGACTGTGGCAGCTTCAGGAAGATATACCAGCCGCTGAACCCCGACAAGGCGTTCCGTTTCTTCTATGACGGTGACAAGCCGAAGGACTTCCTGAACGGAATGGCCGAACTGAACAAGGCCTACGAGAAGTATCTGAAAGACCTGGACAAGGAGGATGAGCTGGAGTTTGACGAAGAGAAGGCCCCAGACGGGTCGAAGCCGAAAAAGGTGCGCAAATTGCCTGAGGCCATCCTGTGCAGCGGCGAGCGCGACGCGCTGAATGTGGCCGGTATGGGCTTCTATCCTTTATGGATGAACTCTGAGACGGCCAAACTGGACAGCAAAACCTACAACGATATTATGAAGAAGGTTGAGCGCCTGTATAACATTCCCGACATGGACGACACCGGTGTGCGCAAGGGCAACGAGTTGGCGATGGAGTACATCGACATCTATACGATAGAGCTGCCGGCATGGCTGGCCACCTACCGCGACCATCGGGGACGGCCCAGGAAGGATCTGCGCGATTTTGTGGAGATAAAGCCGAGTGCGTTTGAGTTCAAGGAGCTGATGAGGATTGCGATGCCGTGCAAGTTCTGGGAGAAGACCTATACCAAGACGGGCACCCGGCTGGAGATAAACACGCTGTTCCTTTTGCATTTTCTGAAGGTGAACGGCTTCGGCAAGATTGTGGATCCGAGCAACGATAATGTGACATACGTGCGCATCAGCGATTTCAGGGTAAGGGAGATACGGATTCAGAACATATCGGATTTCATCATCAACTGGGCGCGAGAGCAGAAACTGGATGTGGAGGTGCAGAACCTGATACTGAACAGTGCGAGGGTGAGCAGTAGCGTTTTTGAGAAGATTGACAGTGTGCTGCCCGATTTTACCAACTTCGACTCGCAGAGCCAGACGCTGTTCTTCAACAACAAGGTGGTGAGGGTGACTGCCGGCAGCGTGGAAGAGAGTAGGGGCGGCCTCGACGGCAGGTATGCCTGGGACAAGTCGATATGCAAACATGATTTCAAGCGAATAGAGCCGGCTTTTACGGCAGAGTGGAATGCCGAGTCGGATTGCTACCGGCTGAAGATAAACCACACCAGGAGCCACTATTTCCGTTTCCTTATCAACGCCAGCCGCATATACTGGCAGGAGGAGTTTGTGAACCGTATAAGCGGCGACGAGGCCGAGGACAAACGTTTTATGGACGAATACCACTGGGCTATCACATCGCCGAGGCTGACCGAGGAGGAACAGGTGGAGCAGGTGCAGCACTTGCTGAACAAGATGTTCTGCATAGGTTATCTGCTTCACTCGTACAAGAGCTTCAGCAAGGCGTGGGGCGTATGGGTGATGGAGAACAAGATAACCGAGGAGGATGAGAGCAGCGGTGGCAGCGGCAAGACCTTCATGCTGCGGTTTCTCAACCGTTTCAAAAACATGGAGATGCTGAACGGGCGAGACAAGAAGCTGACGGAGAACAACTTCTTTATGGACCGTGTGACCGAGAGCACCGACCTGCTGCTGATTGACGATGCTACGAAGTATTTCAACTTCAACTACTTCTATTCGATGCTGACCGACAATATGGTGGTTAACTACAAGAATGCCAGGAGTAAGGAGATTGCGTTCGCAGATTCGCCGAAGATAGTGATTACGAGCAACTTTCCGCCGCCATCGAACGACGGCAGTACGGCGCGACGCATCCTGACCTGCGTGTTCAGCGACTATTACCACAAGGCCACCGATGACAACGAGTATCTGAAGACGATGCGAATAGCTGACGATTTCGGCTACGATCTGCACAACGAGGCGTATCCATGGGAGGCGTGGAACGAGGATTACAATTTTTGTATCGACTGCCTGCAGTTCTATCTGCAGACACTGCCGCACAACTCGATGGTGGAACCGCCGATGGAGAACGTGGACAAGCGAATGCGCAACCAGCTCATGGGTGATGAGTTCAGGGAGTGGGCCGAGGTATTCTTCAGCATCGGCAGCAACAATCTCGACAGGTTGCTGTGCAAGCAGGACATCAAGGACGAGTTCGACCCGAAGCACAAGTATTCATCGAAGGGCTTTACTTCGCGCCTTAGGGCATTCTGCAAGAACACGGACTATATTGAGTGTCTCAATCCGGAAGACTGCCTTGGGTATGACCCGCACGGCAAGCGTATCATCAGGAAGCGCGACGGTGAGGTTAGGGAGTATGTGTATCTGAAAACGCACGATGCGGAGATAAACAACGAAATATAAGGGGGATTTGCCGTAACCTGCAAGGAGACCTTTCTCCACCGCCGGCCGCATTTGATTGTGGCCGGCATTTTTTTGCCTTTTTCGGCGTTCAAAAATTAACAAATCGACCCCTTTCACCCCCTGATATGAATTTATGGGAAAAAATGTGTAACTCTGTAACCGTCTGAAAGCGAAACATTAAATAATTGTTATATTTTCTTTATCTTCAGAGAAATAGAAAAAATAAAATAGAGGTTACAGATAGGGTTACACATCGGTTACAGATTGGTTACACATTTTTGGCGATTTGTGGTCCAAACACCCCAAAAAGAGGCAAAACACACACATTTTTGCGGTTACAGATTTGTAACCCGATTTGTTACCCTACTTCAAAAAAAGTGTTACCTTTGATAGTCAGTTATTTATGTTTAAAAATAGTGCGGTTACACATTTACACATTTTTTCCCGACTATTCAGTCGGCAGTGGAAAAGTAGAGAGGAAAACGGAGTCAAAAATTAACAAATGAACAGAAGAAAGGATTTTATCAACAAAATATTTGAACTATCACTTTAAATAATCATATTTTACTATCTTTGTATCATTGAAATATGTCGAAAGCAAAGTTATATAGAATCACCATCAAGGTGCATCCAGCGGTATGGAGGTACATAGACAACAACTACCCTGTGAAGAAGGGTGCGTACGACCTGTCGCGCTCGGTGTACTACTATCTGGTGACGGCGATGCTGTACCAGAGCAGGGTGCGGATGCCGTCGCAGCTGTGCCGGAAGTATGAGGAGTACAAGCCGATGACGGTGATGATCACGGAGTTTGACTTCTACCATTACGGGTTCCAAAGCAGTGAGCTGCAGCAGTGCCGGCTGAGCAGGAACATCCTTCATCTGATAGTTGACGATGCGTGCAGGCGTATCGCCCAGGCGCGTGTTGTGTTCGGGGTGCCTGTGACGACGGCCATAGATCACTATCTGATAGACAACGGTTATGAGGAAGGCGAGCTGGATGCCGAATACCTGCGCAGTGTCTATAAGCGAAAATACCGCGGTTACGAGCAGGAACTGGAAACGTGGTTTCGCAATGCTGTGACGGATTGGGGCTATAATGACGAGAAATTTGAAAAAAAACATGTTGGAATTTTTCCAAACCATTTTAAAGCGTAGAAAAGATGGAAGATTTGACGAGAAAATCCGCAGGGTGCGGTAATATGACCGGCTATGCCGGCTTATGGATAGCCAATGACTATGAGGTTGAGGATGTTAAGGAACGGGAGCCCGGATGCCGTGAAGTTGTGTTCAAGAGCTCTAGGGACTGGGGCAGGGTTGACGCAAAGAACATCTATATGTCTGATACGCCGGCTGACGGTGCGCGCCAGCTGGAGGTTACCTGCCAGTTCAGATGCACGCCCGACCAGGTTGACTATTATCTTAACGCCCTCTCGATGCACAGGTTCCTGTTGAAGCTGAAGGACAGGAACGGCAACCTGTGGCTTGCGGGCGACAAGGAGCAGCCGCTTCATTTTGAGTACAGTCATGTTGGCGAGACTGGTGGCGGCGGGGTGCACGAGTACCAGCTGCGGTTCTTCAGGCAGACCAACCTGCCACTTTACAAGCTTTTTCCTTGATTTGTTCCAAAGCGACCCGCAGCGGGTTGCTATCTTTGCCGCAAACGACAGACAGTTATGGCAAAGAACACAATCTTTTTCAATGTGGCGTCGCGCACTGACGAGCGCGCCGTGATAGACATCGACGGCGTTATTGGCGGCTGGGATTGGGAAACCTGGGAGAGGGTTAACACCGGCAAAATCATCCGTAAGGCTTTGCGCGAGCTGAAGAATACCAAAGAGATAGAGGTTCGCATCAGCAGCATTGGCGGCGATGTGGACCAGGCGCTGCAGATCCACGATGCACTGAGGGATCATCCGGCGCATATCACTACCATTGTGACGGGGTTCTGCGCATCGGCGGCCACTATTATCGCTCTTGCCGGTGACGACAGGCTGATAAGCCGTAACGCACTGTACCTTATTCACAAGTGTTCGTCCTCGACCAGCGGCAACGAGCACGATCTGGAGATGGAACTCGAAAGCCAGAAGACCGTGAACGAGGTGATGCTGGATATGTACCGGCAGGTGAACAAGAAGAGTGAGCAGGATCTGCTGGACCTGTTTAACTATGACAACGGGCACGGCAAGTGGATTACGGCGCAGGAGGCCGTGAATTTCGGATTCTGCACCGACATGGTGAGGCCCGGGGGCGCATCGACAGCCAAGGCCGCCATGGTTGACGACAGCCTGCTGGCCAAGCTACAGTATCCGCAAATACCTGAAGAGATTGCTAACGAAAACAATACGGACATGAATATCATTGACAAGGCGCGTGAACTGTTCGCGCCCAAAACAGCAGTGGAACCAATTATTAACCAAAAGCAAAACGAGATGAAGAAACTGAATGTTTGTTTTGCCCTTTTGGCCGCATTACTTTTTGCGGAAGCCGACAAGGAGTATAACGACCAAGAAGGGCTGACTCTCTCTGACGACCAGTTGGGCAAGTTGGAGAAGGAGCTTTCGGATTACGATGATCTGAAAGAGCAGTACAACCAGATGAAAGCGGCCAAGGAGCAGCTGGAGTCTGAGAAGAGCGCGTTGGAGACTTCCAACCGAACCCTCACCGCCGAACGTGACGAATACAAGGCCAAATGGGAGGCTGCCCCGGCACCCACCACGAAGGTTGACGGATCCGACAACACAGGCGACAATTTTGACGTGACCGACAATGCAACTTACGAGCAGCTTGAAAAGCTCATTTAATTGTAAAACCTTAAAAACAAAAGTATTATGGCAAGTGTATTGACTACTACCCAAATTGTGTCCGAGTACGGACAGTATTACATCAATGAGGGGCAGAACAAGAAGCGTTTGATCCGCGCTTTGCAGCAAATGCCGCAAACGCTGGAGAAACATGCCGTTCACATCCGCACAACCGAAACCCGCTATCGCATGGCGAACTTCAAAACCGGTTCGGTTCTGCAGCCCTTCACCACAGAGTTCAATCCCATCAGCAATGTTGAGTTCATCCCGAACCAGATTGACCTGCAGAAAATCAAAGTGAATGTGAGATTCACCCCCGATGAAATCGAGGACATGTGGCTCGGCTTCATGAGCGGCAACACTACCCGCAACAAGAAGGACTGGCCCATCGTTCGCTTCCTGATGGAAGAGTACATCGCCAAACAAATCGGCGAGGACCGTGAGTTGAAGATGGTGTACAAGGGTGTTCGCGACAATAGCGGCAGCACCCCCGCCACCTGCCTGGATGGTATCCAGAAGCTGTTGAAAGACGGCGCGCAGAAGAGCGAGTATCCCATCAACGTGATCAGCGGCATCGGCCAGCTTGATGCTGACAGCATCTTTGACCAGATTGAGGCCTTTGACGAGAGTCTGCCGGATCTGTACCGCACTCATCCCGTCACCATCTTCGTAAGTCCGAAATGGTTTCGTGCCTTCATGAAGGATCGCCGTGCGCAAACCTTCTACCAGCTGCGTAACGAGAACGACCTTGACACCGCCATCGACTTTACCGGCGGACGTCACCGTCTGGCAGCTCTTCCCAGCATGGAAGGCACCGACGACCTGTGGGCCACGGTTAACGACAACCTCCTGTGGCTGACCATCCGCGACATGAACACCTCTTCGGCAGACATGCAGGCCATTCACTACAATGTGGATGTGATGCTTGACTGGTGGGAAGGTATCGGCTTCGGCTGCAACCAGATGGTATGGGCTGCTGCTGAAGTGGTAGGCGCTTCTGCTGTTGACACTGCCAGCCCTACTGACGGAATCATCGCCCGCAGCATCTACCCGCAGGTAAAGGCCGCCACCAATGTTGACCACGAGAGCGCAAAGGTTACCGGTAGCGTACTGGGCGATCTGCCTGACAGTGCAGTGGTTAAAGTGGCCTACGGCACCACAACCTCTCTGGGTAGCACATCTTCAGCGCTTACGGCCACCAACGGCAAGTACACAGCCGAACTCGGTTCGCTGAGCGCATCGACGAAGTACTACTACCGTCTTGAGGTGACCATTGGCACCGACAAGTATGTTTCGGGAATGATGGACTTCACCACCGAAGCTGCTCCAGCACAAGGAGGCGGCGGCGAAGCGTAGCCGGAACCCGCAATAAGTAGGGGCGGATGACATTCGCCCCCTACTTTTCCAAAAAACAAAAGAATATTAACCATTTAAAAATTTTGAATTATGCCTGAAAATATGAATTGTCCCGCATGTCTCGAAGATCTGTACAGACCGAGTGCGTGCGAAAAAACTTTGGGCGGCATGGTGACCGAGTTCCTGTACGGTTTCAAAGACGATGTGGATCATTGGCCGGCAAAGGCCGCCGTGGTTGAAGGTTTGCCTATGACCGTTTATGTCCATACCGACCTCGGAGAAAATCTTACGATGAAGGGCGGCAAGCGCCTGTTCCGCATCCAAGTGAAGAAGGCCAGCGCAGAGCTGAAGTACGAACTTCAGGGCGAAAGCGGTGCCCGTTCGTTCAAGACCACCCTGGAATGCAACATCCCCGGTTTCCGTTCCGCTATTCTCGGATTCCTTTCGGCTACCGCCAACCATGAACTCGTTATCCTGGCCAAGACCCGCAGCGGCGAGTGGCATCTGCTGGGTGACGAAGATGAAGGCGTTGAATACGACAGCGCAACCGCCAACAGCGGCAAGGCCGGCACTGACGCCAACGGAGCCGATGTGACTTTCAGCACTGAGTGTGCAGCGCCCACGGTTTACCTTGGTGAAATATCGCACTTGATGAATGTAAGCGGTACACCAGCCGTCATCGGAACTGTTACAGAAACTGTTTCCAGCAACAAGGCCATATTGAGCGCCATTGTTACCGACAACAACAGCAATGTGGCCAAAGTTGGTTTTCGTTACAAGAAAGAAGGCACCAAGACATGGAAGACCCTTGATGTGAATTCTCACACCAGCGGAACGGCCTTTACCGCGGAAACGGAAACCTTGGATGCCGGAGACTATCTGTACTACGCCTTTATGGTTTCCGACGGCAATATGGTTACAACGGAGACCTATTCGTTCAACAATCCTTCTTAGAGATTGTGCTTTTTGTTGTTATGAAGGGCGGCGCCTATTGCCAGGCACCGCCCTTTATTGTTCCAAAGCGTTCGGAGGTGGTGGAGTATCTTTGCACTGAAACACTACACGGAAGAGGACAAATAGAATATGAATCTTGATGCGCTGAATCTTGGATTGTTGCCAGTTGAAATGACAGGAAGGTACAACCTGCCAGTGGTGAAGTCGGATGCCGTGCCAGGTGCTGACAGTCTCATCCCGTTTAACAGGGCAAAGAGGTGCATCCGCAGGGATGTGGGTGTGCATTTCTTTATAGACGACTACCAGTTTGAGCGAGTATGGCGTTCGCCACAACTCTATGTGGAGCAGCTGCGGAAATACCGCTTCGTGTGCGCTCCCGATTTCAGCCTCTACTTGGATATGCCGATGGCGGCCAAGATCTGGAACGTGTATCGCAGCCGGCTCATCACCGCCTACTGGCAGAGCAAGGGGCTGAAGGTAGTGCCAGTGCTGCAGTGGGCGGAGCCAGCCACGTGGGAGTTCTGTTTTGAGGGTATCACACCAGGCGGAACGGTGGCGGTGAGCACTTTGGGAGCGGCCAAACACCGTCTTTCCCGTCAGATATGGAATGCCGGCATGAAAGAGGCCGTCAGGCAGTTGCATCCGGATACGGTTCTGCTGTACGGCACTCCCATTGACTTTGACTTCGGAAAGATCAATGTGATGCATTACACGAACGAGGTAATAGAAAGGAGGAAAAGTTATGGGCGGTAGAGGGGCGTTCAGAGATTATAAGGCGGCAAGGCATTCTGGTTTAATCATTTTAGCAGGAATCTTCAAATCGGACTTCGGCAAAAAGAGGGACAGTGTCCTTTCTGATATAAAGAACCAATTCAAAGAACCTGTTAACAAGACTATTGTGACGGCTGATGGCAAAAAGCGAAAAATTGAAGTTGGGACAAACAGTGACAGTAGAACTCATCTTGCATATAACATTGTTGATAGAAAGGCGATGAACTCTGAAGACGCTTCAAAATTGCGTTCACTATTCAGAAACTCTTCATTTGTTGATGGTTCACCATTGAAACATGCAAGAGACGATAATTATGAGCATTTTTACTATTTCAAGGCGAAAGGCAGAAGCCTTTACTTTCATGTTGGTGAAGGTGTTAGCAAAAGTGGAGCAAAATATTATAGGTTATATGCAATTACAAAAACATTATAGGAGCATTATCAGAGGCGGTCCTGCCACCTTTCAAATGCTCCTATAGGATCGTCCGAAAACGATACTGCAAAAATACAAAAAATAGAATATGAACGAACTGCAACAATGGATTGACAATCCCGACCGCGACTATGCCGAAGGCGTGGCAATGTTTGCGCAGTACAGCAAAAACAAGGCACTGGTACGCTATTTCCAGACCGGAACGGCACGCTTCCGTATGGGGAAACTGGTGTATGAGATGGGGAAGGTGGCGAAAACGGTGGCAGATGAAAAGGCGAATAAATGGGCAAATACACAGCCATCTGCACCACATCACGCGGCATCAACGCCCAGTGAACCAGCGCATTTCAAAGGGCAGATAAAGAACCTGGTCATTCCCGATTTCATTCTTGCCGCCAAGAAGGAGGTGGCCACCCTATACGCCCTCATCGACAAGCGGCACCGGGAACTGTATGACCTTGGCACCTCCAATGCCGATGATGTGGTGCGTCATCGGAAACGCATCCTTGATGGGCGCAAGCCCGCCATCGAGAGAGCTGACCGCCTGTACCAGCTGAAGGAGGAATGGTTTGCCTTGGAAGAAGGAGCGGCTCGAAATCGTGTGGCCAGCGAGATTAAGGAGATGCTGGCGGCACCGTTGAATGAGCAGCCGACGATGATCGCACCCGTAGATTCACGCCGTGATAAGTCCGTACGTGGAATGACGGATCTGCAGCTGGCGCAACGCCGTACACAGTTGCGCAGCAGCATCACCAAGACACAGAATATGCTGCAATACCAGAGCATCCGCAAAGCGGCAACACCGTCGCCTATGCCAGAAGGACCCAAGCGTGATGAGTACGAGCGTAAACTGAAGGAACTGAAGGCGGAGTTCAAGGCGGTGACGGATGAGTTAGAGAGGAGAGTTAAAAGTTAAAAGTGAAAAGTTGATATGGAAAATAATAGACCTACATCCATTGTTCGCAAGGAGTACGGCAGTTCCGTTGAGAGCGACTTCGAGACCATTGCCCTGGCCGTTATGCAGGGGCGCAGCGGTGACCTGGGCGACACCCAGCAGCACATGCTCGACCTTACCCGCGATGCCTACCGCATTGTGTGCGGCTATCCCAACAAGAGTGTGGCCGTGAAGAAGATGTGTGCCCTGCACCCGGAGCTGAGCGAGCGCACAGCGCTTACCTATGTGAACCAGGGCATCCGCATCTGGAACCCGGGCGACCGGCTTGAGCGTGATTTTCTGAATACGGTTTTTCTTACAGCACTTATCAAGGAGATATACAGTGAGGATAGCGATGCGACGACCAGGGCAAAGAACCTGGCCACCCTGCAACGCTACCTGGCTGATATGCCTCAGGACCCGATGGATCCTTCGATGATGGAGAAGCATACCATCAACATCCAGCTCAACATTAACGGCAGCACTATTACTGTGCCGGCTGAACAGTGGGCGAAGATCAAAGAGAACAAACTGATAGCCGCCGCTCTCGATCAGGAAATTGACGAGGCGCAGGCGGAAGAGATTATGGAGGGGTAGGATTATGTACTTACACGTGTTTACTTGCGGTGAGTGCTGCGCGTTTAAAACTATCGAATGTCCATGGTATTATTGTACGAAGGAGAACAGTATTGCTTGCGAGAATTTCAGCCTTAGAATAACGACGTTCACATCTTCTTCTTCGGAGCCGATGCGGGAGTGTCCGAAGGCGACAGTTGTTTCTATGGGGGCTCCGATAGAGGTGGAAGAAAGATAAAAAATACACGTTTTTTTTTGTTTGATTTTCAGGTGGTTATAAAAATTATTGTATTTTTTTTGTTATACAGAGCACAATTATAATGTTCTTTTTTATATTTTTGCAGCAACATTATACTCTTGGCTACGCGTGCCCGATAGCGCTGTCATTCCTGCGTTAATCTTGATAATGGGCACGCCCACCCACGAGTTTTTTTTTATTATATATTATAATATTATGCAAAAGGAAAAGAACAACTTACCGTCCCAAAAAATTGCCGTGTTGATTGATGGCGGCTTTTTTATTAAAAGATTCAATTCTCTATACAATAAGAAGGGTAATATGACACCAGAAGATGTGGCTGGTGCTATGTACACAATGGCCCATCTGCATGTTGGTAAAAACAATGTCCTATATAGGATTTTCTATTATGATTGCAAACCGTTGGAGAAAAAGTTCCACAATCCAATTACTAATAAGGTTATTGATTTCGGAAAGACAAAGGAGTGCTTGTTCCGAAAAAAACTTTTCGAGGAACTGAAGAAGAAGAGGAAAGTCGCCCTGCGTCTGGGAACGGTTAAGGATAACGGCCAATGGCAAATATATTCCGCCAAAGTCAAGGAACTTTTGAATGGAACTATAGATATTCAATCATTGAAAGAGAACGATGTATATCTGAATATACGACAGAAGGGAATTGACATGAAAATCGGTGTGGATATAGCTTCTTTGTCGCTGAAAAGATTTGTTGATACGATAGTCCTCTTTTCAGGAGATGCGGATTTTGTCCCGGCTGCTAAATTGGCGAGACGCGAGGGAGTTGATTTCATCCTGGACCCGATGAACGCCAATGTTGATCCGCAGCTGTTTGAGCACATCGACGGCATGAAGAGCGTCACACCTCCTGGGCACAAGAAGAGGGTTAAAAAGAGTTAGAATCATCATCGCGACATCTTTGTCCCAAACCGCTTCTTTCCCTTTCCCTATCTTTGCCGTAAAAACTGAATATGGAACCGGCAAAGGACATACTTTTTCCCTCCGACAACCTCTACGACATCCCCTGCCTGCGTATTGATAAGCAGGCGGGACATCTGGAGCTGCCGTTCGTACCGTATGGCACCGCCTTTAAGATGAAGGCAGCGAAAACATTGCACTATTTCATTGAAGATTACCGTTTTAACTCACTGTGGGAAAACCCTGCAAAAGTGCTTAAGTATAACATAACGCAGTCGGTTGAGCCGAACTGTTCCTTGTTTGACACCACACCTGTCGCACGCGGTTTGGAGCGGATTTATCGCAAAAGATGGATTTCTCGGTGGTGGCAGGAACATGGCCTTGCCATCTATGCCGACCTGAATGTAAGTGCCAAATTCTATGAATACAACCGACTTGGCATCCCTGACGGTTACAACGCATTTGCCACACGGGGCTACCGTGGCAAACAGGAAGCCCTGAAGATTGAACACGGCATTGCGCAGCGCATATCCGGCTGTGATGTTCCAAATATGATTGTATATGGCGGTGGCCATGAGATACACGAATACTGTATGAAATACTCGTTGCTGTATGTTACCGACTTTATGACGGAGAAAGGAGAATGTGACAATGGCTAAAGATTATGGCGGCGACCGCATGGTGGAGCAACATGCCCAGCCCTATGCCGACGTGAAGAAGAAGGTGGAGGAGATGAAGGCATCAGGCAAATACTCCGAGGTGGAGATGACCAGCAATGGCGGTATCTATGCGGTTGAGAAAGGCAAAGCCCGCCACAAGCCCGAAGAGAAGGAGGCCGCCAAACACATGGCCAAGGCTGGATACCAGGTGACACTGAAGGATGAAACAGGCGTGGCTAAAACCCCAGACGGTTACGTGTACTCTTTTTCGTTTGAACAAAGAACTCCCACAAAAGGTGGGGTGTCTTTTAAGTATGCTTTAAAACATGCCGCAAGTAAACAAGCTGATGTTGCAGTTGTTTATGATAAACATCAGGTGTATCATAGATTAGATGTTGAAAATGGTATAAAGCAGTTTGAACTACACAGCAATTATCGTTTTAAAAGAATCATTGTTGTGTCAAAGTCGGGAAACGTTTATGAGCATAGTCATAACATATAAAAAGGAGTACCGCTATGCCGATACTCCCTAAACACCATCACTAACAAACCCGGCGGCCACATAGTCCTCCCTCTGGCTAACGCGATGAATGTTGTGGCAAAAATACAAAAAAAATATGGATAAGAATCACTGTGGAAAATGTATTCATCTGAAACGATCCAAGAAACCTACTGTCTCTGAACACGGCAATAGAATTTCTGCCACGTGTTTTTTTGCTGGCTACTACTATTGCATATTAGGTGGACGATTTTGGAGTGAACGTCCTAAATTTGATTTCAAAATCTGCGAGAATTTTGCCAAACACCACTAATTTTCAATTCTCAATTCTCAATTATGAATCTGCAAGTTTCCGCCACCAAATCCCAGCTGCTTGGGTTGATGCTCTGCCCAAAGTACCATGTCTCCGTTGAGGGGCGAGGTACCGGCAAGAGCTTCGACATCGGCTTCACAATGGATAAGATCGTGCGGGCGATGCCGCGCTCCATCACTGCCATCACCGGCAAGACATACGGCCAGCTGCTCACCAACACACTGCCGTCATCACTGAAGCTGCTCGGCAAGATGGGCTATGTGAAGGACGGCAACTTCGTGGTGTGCAAACGTCCGCCAAGCTGGTTCAAGACCCCATACGAGCAGATCAACCGCTACGACAATATCATCAGCTTCAGCAACGGGGCGTGCTTCGCCCTCATCAGCCAGACCGAGAAAAGCAGCGGGCGCGGTAAGAACATCGACTTCGAGATTATGGATGAGGCACTCACCATCAACAAGGAGCAGTACGACTACGAGGTGTCGCCCGCCAACCGTGGCAACAACGAGTATTTCGGTCCCCGAAGTGAGAACCCGGTCAGCTTCCATCATGGCTTCAAGTACTCCACCTCCATGCCGCCCACCAAGGCGGGCAGGTGGATTCTGGAATATGCCAAATACTACGAGGAGGAGAAAGGTGTGAACCTGTTCAGCGTGTGGAACCGCATCGTGAAGATGCAGATCGAACTGCTGAAGCTGACGGATCCACGCCAGTTCGCCGATGCCTGGAATGAGATTGTCCGCCTCAAGCACAAGATAGAACCATTCCTGAGCAAAGAAGGTTTGTTGTTCACCTGTAGCAACGCTTTCGACAACTTGGAAAATCTCGGTATCTCCTATATCCGGCGGGAGTACCAGAAGCAGCCGTATCTCACTTTCCTCATCGAGGTAATGAACTACCTGTTCGATAAGGTGGAAGACTGTTTCTACAGCATCAACGAGGAGAAACAGATCTACTACGCCTCCGACCAAAGCCAGATGCTTATGGCCATGGCCAAGGAGACC
>JAEERB010000142.1 GCA_016285615.1 Bacteroidales bacterium | reverse complement strand
ATCATTTCGGGTATCAAGACTTCAACGGAAGTGCGTGTGGGTGATACAATTACGCATGTCAACAGACCTTGCCAAGAGGCAGTGGCCGGCTTTGAAGAGGTGAAGCCTATGCTCTTCGCCGGTGTCTATCCCGTGGATGCCGATGACTACGAGGAGTTGCGCGCTTCGCTCGAAAAACTGCAACTCAATGACGCCTCACTGACCTTCGTGCCTGAGTCATCAGCCGCCCTCGGCTTCGGCTTCCGCTGCGGCTTCCTCGGATTGCTACACATGGAAATTGTGCAGGAACGCCTTGATAGAGAGTTTAATATGGATGTCATCGCTACCGTTCCTAATGTGTCGTACAAGGTGATGACAACCAAACGCGAAATGATTGAGGTTCATAACCCGTCTGGAATGCCTTCACCGAACGTCATCGACCATGTGGAAGAACCGTTCATCCGCGCACAAATCATCAGCAAAGCCGACTATATCGGCCCAATCATGAAACTCTGTCTCGACAAGCGTGGCACTCTGCTGAATCAAGTCTATATCGCTGCCAATCGTGTGGAACTGACCTTCGACCTGCCGCTCGGCGAGATTGTGTTCGACTTTTACGACAAACTGAAAAGTATCTCAAAAGGCTATGCCTCATTCGATTACCATATTTCAAACTACAAGCCTGCCCAACTCGTTAAACTGGATATCCTCCTCAATGGCGAGTCGGTAGATGCGCTCTCGTCGTTGACACACGTGAACAACGCCTACGGCTTTGGTCGCCGCATCTGCGAGAAACTGAAAGAACTGATTCCTCGTCAGCAGTTTGACATCGCTATCCAAGCTGCCATCGGCTCAAAGATTATTGCTCGTGAAACGATCAAGGCAGTGCGTAAGGATGTGACAGCCAAGTGCTACGGCGGTGACATCACCCGTAAGCGCAAACTGCTTGAGAAACAGAAACAAGGTAAGAAAAGAATGCGACAAGTAGGCAATGTGGAAGTGCCCCAGTCGGCCTTCCTCGCTGTCTTAAAACTCGATTAATTTCTCTGTTATGAAGAAAGAGCTGATTATTGACGCCCTGAAGGATAAGAAAATCGTGATTCTGGGCTTTGGAAAAGAAGGCATTTCATCCTATCATTTTATTCGTAAATATTTTCCCAATCAACCATTGACCATTGCGGATGGTAATGAGAATCTGAAAGTAGATGAATATCAAGAGGATAAAAATCTTTCTTTCGTGTTAGGTCAAGAATACGACCGCCATCTGAACGATTATGATTTGATTTTGAAAACCCCAGGCGTTAATCTTACTAGACTCGATTATTTTATTGTTCCTCAGAAGATTACATCGCAAACAGACCTTTTTATCCGCGCCTTCGGCGCTCAAATGATAGGAGTGACGGGCACCAAAGGAAAAAGCACAACATCTTCGCTGATTTACCATATCCTCAACCACACCCTCGGCAATACGCTGTTGGCAGGCAATATCGGCGTTCCGTTCTTCGATATCATCGACAAGATAAATGACGATACAACCATCGTTGCCGAACTGTCGGCGCACCAACTTGAGTATGTTACCGCTTCGCCGCACGTGGCTATCCTGTTGAATATGTTCCAAGAGCATCTCGATCATTTCAACTCTTTCAGCAATTATCAATTAGCCAAATTAAATATTACGGTTTATCAGAATGAGCAAGATGTGCTTATCTATAACTCCGATAATCAATATATTGTGGAATTGCTGAAGTCGCATCAGTACCAACGCCGCTTCTATCCGTTCAGTCGTCAGACTGTCCTGGCCGACGGCGCTTACAGCCATGATACCGAAATCATCTTGGTTAGCAATCGTAAGATTACCAATCAGTATGAGTTGGCCGACTTCAATCATCTGCCTGGTGCGCACAACTACTACAACATTATGGCCGCCATCTTGGCATGCAAAACTCGCCCTGTAGAAGATGCCGCCATCCTGAATGCGCTCAAGGATTTCAAGGGGTTGGAGCACCGCATCGAGTTTGTAGGCAAGTTCCGCGACATTTCCTTCTACAACGACAGTATCTCAACCATTCCCGAGGCAACCATTGCAGCTGTTAACTCGTTGCGCAAAGTGGATACGCTGATTATCGGCGGCTTCGATCGCGGTATTGATTATCAGCCGCTTATCGATTTTTTGTATGAGAATCCCATTCGAAATGTGGTCTTCATGGGCCCGGCAGGCAAGCGTATCTTGAAGGAGTGGAAGAAACAAGGTCGTCCGTTGCCGGAAAGTTTTATGATTGAAGACAATTTCGATAAGATTGTGGCATACGCCTACCAGAATACGGCCAAGAATAAAATATGTCTGCTTTCGCCCGCCGCTTCAAGCTACGACAGGTTCAAGAATTTTGAGGAGAGAGGTCGCTGCTTTAAGGAAAAAGTGCAGAAATACGAATATTAGTTCCGACTTTTGTTAAGCGTGATGCGCATGACGGTGCCTTTGCCGGGCGCGGTCGATTTGACAAAGAGTTTCCCTTTGTGGTATTCCTTGATGATACGTTTCGCCAAAGTGAGTCCCAAACCCCAGCCGCGACTTTTTGAGGTGTAACCGGGCTTGAAGATGGTGCGCTTCTTGTTGTTGGGCATGCCCTTGCCAGTATCGGCCACGTCAATATGAACTTTCTCTTTTTCGGTTTGGATGCTGATGGTGATTTGTCCGTCGCCATCCATGGCATCAACCGAGTTCTTGCACAGGTTTTCAATCACCCACTCAAAGAGATAGCGGTTCAAGGGAAGTGTGATTTCAGGCTCTGGCGGCGGCAATAGGGTAATCTTGACTTTGGCCGAGATGCGCGTTTGCAAGTAGCCGATGAAGTCGTGTAGAATTTGGATGAGGTTTTCGTCCTTCAACTCGGGTACAGAGCCGATTTTGGAGAAACGTTGTGCGATGGTTTCCAGCCGATGCACATCCTTGTCGATTTCGCTGATGATGGTCTGGTCAACGTCTTGGTTCTTAAGTAGTTCGTTCCATGCCATGAGCGATGAAATGGGGGTGCCCAACTGGTGGGCTGTCTCTTTCGACATGCCTAACCACACTTGGTTCTGCTCAGAACGACGGGCTACACTGAAAAGCAAATAGGCAACAACCAGAAATACAAAGATGATAAAGAACTGGATGTAAGGGAAATAACGTAATCTGGTGAGCACGGGCGATTCCCGATAGAAGACGTAGCAGGTGCCGGCCTCGGGCAGGTCAATCTTGATGGGCGTGTTTTCGTTTCGCATGTCGGCAATCATCTCCGACACCATCTGTGGCGATTGGAATTTGGCCGAGTCAATATTACCGAATGTGATGACATTGTGCCCAGTGCTGTCGGTCACAATGACGGGCACTGAGGCCGTGTTGATTACAACTTCTTGGAAAAACGATTGGATGAGGTTGTCAATGACCAAGTGTAGATTGGTGTAAATCTGTGATTCCTTGTAATATACGTAGTTGTACTCGTGACGGTAGTACTCAATTTTCAAACTGTCGTATTCCGCTTTGCGCTCGCCCAACTCGGCAATATTGCTCATTTGTGCCACATCGTCGTCCACATTTACCTTATAGTTGATGTCGCCCTTCTCGTTGGTAACGATGGTGGGAATAGTCGCATTGGCTGAAATAAAATCGATGTAGAAGGTGATGTCTTCGTTGAGTCCGGCTTCGTTGACCTTTTGGAAGGCTCTAACCAGCAAGGCCGCCCGTTTTCCTTCTTCGGTACGGATATTATCGAAAAAATGGTCTGTATGTGCAACTAAATCAGCCTTGTAGCTAATGGCATCTGCCCACAGGCTGACCTTCTTGCGCTCTTCATTGGCAATGTCGTTGAGCAGAATGTTGGAGTAGTAGATGGTGATGGCAAAGACAATACATGCCGAGAAAAAAAGCAGCCATTTCCATCGTTTTTTATTACTGTAAAGTTCCATTGTGTGATTTAATACGGTTAAAAAAACGAGTTTGGGCGCTTATTATTGTGTAAAAGAAAAGGTTAGGCGTCAAGCAGCTTGTTGATGATATCTTCAATGGTGATACCTTCAGCTTCAGCTTTGTAGTTGCGGATGATTCTGTGTCGCAGAATGTTGTGGGCAACTGCCTTGACATCTTCAATGTCAGGTGAGAATTTGCCGCTCAAGACAGCGTGGGTTCTGGCGCCGATGATGAGGAACTGCGAAGCACGCGGTCCTGCACCCCAAGTGAGGTAGTCATTAGCCCAAGGGTGTGCCGTTTCGGTGCCAGGGCGCGTCAGGTTGGTAAGTCTAACAGCGTATTGGTAGATGTTGTCGGCGATAGGTATCTTTTGCAGAAGCTTTTGGAAGAAGATGATTTCGTCGATGGAGAGCACCTGGTTGGGGGTGGCCATCTCGCCGTGAATGGTATTTTTCACAATGTCCACTTCATCGTTGAAGTTGGGGTAGTCCAACTGGATGTTGAACATAAAACGGTCTTGTTGTGCTTCGGGTAGGGGATAGGTACCTTCCTGCTCGATGGGGTTCTGGGTGGCCAAAACAAAGAAGGGCTCGGGCAGCTGGTAGGTGGTGCCGTTCATGCTGACCGACCGCTCTTGCATGGCTTCCAGTAGCGCCGATTGCGTTTTGGGAGGCGTACGGTTGATCTCGTCAGCCAGAACGATATTGGCGAAGATGGGTCCCTTGACGAACTTGAATTTCCTGCTCTCATCCAAAATTTCGGTACCCATAATGTCGGAAGGCATTAGGTCGGGAGTGAACTGGATACGGTTGTAGGTCAGGTTGATAGTCTTGGCAATGGTGGTAATCATCAAGGTCTTGGCAAGGCCGGGCACACCAATCAGCAGGGCGTGGCTTCGGCTGAACATGGCCATCAAGATGTTCTTGACGGTATCATCTTGTCCTACAATCACTTTGGCTATTTCTGTGCGCAGTTCTTTGTATTTGTCAACCAGCGCTTCAATAGCTTCAACATCGTTATTGAAATTCAATTCCATCTTCCTTTAATTTATTCTATATTAGGTATTTTCCATTTGGAAACAAACGGACAATTCTTGTATTCTCCAGTGATCTTAATACTGGTAACTTGTACTTTTTCCTCTACCCACTTGTCAATCACCTCTTCTTTTTTCGATTCGATAGCTGCATTTTTAATCATGTCGTAATCTTCAATCAAATTGGGCTTGTGAGGAGGTGTCTTGGTTTTGAGGTAAAGCAGACGGTAGCACATGTTGCCAGCGTCGTTCACGTAGGGTGAGGGGTCGGAGTATTCACCCGGGATCAGTTTCGACAAGGTGACGAAAGTAGTTTGGTCAATGGCTTCCTTTTCAAATTTGTTGGAGCCTGTGTAAGGATTAACAACCCAGCCACCGCTATTTTTGTTCATATCATCAGAGAACTTGAAAGCGGCATCGCTGAAATTCATCTTGTTGTCGATGATAACTTTGCGTACGCTATCCAAATATTCAATGGCTTCAACCTGCGCCTCGGTCGAGGGCTTGGGCTGCAGCAGAATGTGCGATACGTTGATGCGGTCGCCGCGGCGCTCAATCATCTGGATAATATGGTAACCGGCTTTGGTTTGGATGACGGGCGAAATCTCACCAGTCTTCAAGTTGAAGGCGGCCGCTTCAAATTCGGGATAGAGGGTTCCTTTTTCCACAAAACCTAAGTTTCCGCCTTTGGAGGCACTACCGGGGTCGTCGGAATAGAGGCGCGCCAGCATGGAGAATTTCTCGCCACGCAGCACGCGTTCGCGGTATTCGTTCAAGCGCTGCTTGATGGCGGCAATCTCTGTCTCGCTTACATGGGGAGTCTTGACAATATGGCCAAATTCGTAGGTGGCGGCAATCGTCGGCAGACTGTCGTAAGGAATATTCTCAAAGAATTTCTTCACCTCCGTAGGGGTGATGGTGGTGTTTTCTGTAATGCTGCGTTGCACCTCGTCAACCATCATCTGCTCGCGCATCATCGGCTTCAT
>JAEERB010000014.1 GCA_016285615.1 Bacteroidales bacterium | reverse complement strand
GGCTTGGTGGGATCCGCAGCACCGGTCCCGCGCATCGCGCCGTAAACATAGGCCCGGCCGCTCCGGGGATCCCGGATCGCGCCGCCGATACAGGTGGCCGCGCCGCCGAAAGGTTCAATCTCAGTGGGATGGTTGTGGGTTTCATTCTTGAACAGCAGCAGCCAGGGCTCCTTGACCCCGTCCCGCTCCACGTCCATCTTCACCGTGCAGGCGTTGATTTCTTCGCTCTCGTCCAGCTTGTCCAGCTTGCCGTGCTTCTTCAGGTACTTCACCGCAACCGTGGCGAGGTCCATCAGGCACACCGGCTTCTTTTCCCGGCCGAGTTCAGCGCGCACATCCATGTAGCGCTTCCATGCCTTCTCCAGCACCGGATCCTCAAAGCGGACGCTGTCGATCTCTGTCAGGAAGGTGGTATGACGGCAGTGGTCGCTCCAGTAAGTGTCGAGCATCTTGATTTCTGTATCGGTAGGATTGCGTTTCTCATCCTCACGGAAGTAGCGCTGGATGAAGAGCAGGTCATCGGCCGACATAGCCAGCGACATCTGCTGACGGAATTCCTCCAGCCGTTGGGGAGTCCAGTCGATAAAGCCCTCATACACGGGCACATCAGCCACATCCACTTTCTCGGCGGCTGAGAAGACATTCATATCCTTCTCGCGTGCTTCCACCTCGTTGATGCAATAGTGCTTGATGCGTTTCAGGTCGGCGGCGCTCACGCCGTTATCCACAATAATGAGCTTACCACTCTTCACGATGGCCTCGGTCTTGGGGTCGAGCAGCGAGAGGCACTGCATGGCGCTATCGGCGCGCTGGTCGAACTGACCGGGCAGGAACTCGATGGCGAAATGAGGCTGTGCGGGAATCTCAAAAGCAGTGGTCACATTGTCGGTCACCGGCTCCGAGAATACCGACTGCTCGGCACGTTTCAACAGCGATTCTTCAATGTTGAATACATCGTAAATATTAATCAGTCGCAGCGACTGGATTGGAATATTCAAATTGTGGCTCAGTTCTTCTTTCAAACTGTTGGCTTCGACTTGGAAATCCGCTTTCTTCTCAACGAAAATCCGATAGTTAGAATATGCTGACATAATAGTAAAAATTTGTCGCAAATTTACGGATTATTGCAATATGTGCGAACAAAAAATCGCTCTATTTTGGAACATATTGCTAACAATTTTCCAACAACTTTTTACATAAAAGAAGTGTTATTATTCGATGGTGTTCACGCCACAGATTACATGGAATTACGCGGGAGCGGAGGCAAATGTTTTCGGCAACTATACCAACACGGCGTGACTGAATGTTTTGGCGAACCGTGTAACACCCATCTGGATACGTTGTATGGTTTTTGCCGATGGCTTCCGATAGCCTGTCACATAGTGGCTCAATTGCTTGCAGTTGATGCCCGTAGCTTTCGACAAGCCTGTAAGGGTAAACGGCGAATATTTGAGGAACGACACCGTGTCAAAAACATACTCAAATTCCAAACTATCGAAATCGAAATGCTCTCCCGTCTCTGCGTACGCAGCCTTCATCTCCCTTTTGCTTTTTTGCAAATCAGCTTTAGCCGCCTCTATAGTGTCACCTTGACCAAGCAGCATAAAGCCCAAGGAATCGTCATCCGTATAGATGTCGAAGTTCAAGTTTTTGCCAGTTTCAATAATCGCCTTTACTTTCATATTCTTTTAATCTATAATATATTAACCTTTAATACCTGCCATTTTCAATATTTTTTCCAATGTTCCCTTCTTAACTTCCTCCGACTTATGATGACCTGTCTGGAATCGCTTGCCTGTAATTGGACTATACCATATTGGATGGTCATTGTTGCCTATGGAATAACAACCCGCCTTTCTCAACTTCTTTTCCAATTCTGAATATTTCATCTCCCCCACCTTTCAACTTTGCAAAGATAGAAAAAAAACTAACAAATAATACAATTGTGCAAAATTAACACTAATCACTTATGGTATAAGTCACTACGTATAAGAAATTATCAACAAAGTGACATACCGCCACTTTTCGGGGCAAATATTGCAGTTTTGGGAAAAGGATTTGGATTATTTCTACTGCTTCCCGAGTCAAAGACCCTATTGCATATAGTTTCCCAATTTTGAGTACTGTCGTGCTGAAAGCACGCTATTCTATTAACCTCGCACAAGCGAACGAAGTGAGTGCAGTGTGGGGTGGCAATAGGCTCTCGGAAATCTGCGTGTCGAAGACACGCCACTTTGGATATTTGTTCATAGTGGCGTACCTTCGGCACGATCTATAGAGTGAGCGCGCTCGCCTTACTGCTTAATCAAAGTTCCATCATTAAAACCATCAGCTTTTAATGTCAACACATCTCCATCGATATATGCAGTGGCTGTCAAAGCTTTCTCATAATGATTGATTCCCGAAAAAGAATAATTGCCGACGAGCTTATAAGTATTATCATCGGTAGCAGCATATTGACCAGTGAAAGAATAAGTCGCCTGATCACCTATTCCAATACTTGGATCCGTACCATTAATCGAAAAAGTCTTATCAGCATTAAACACAAGTGTACAAGGACGATTAGACCAATCTCCCACCCAAGTTGTGCCAGCCACAGAAGTTTCGTTTTTGCTGCAGGACATTACTGCAACCAAAAGTACAGAAGCAATAATTAACAAAATCTTTTTCATGTTACGATATATTGAAGATTTAATTATTTGTTTGAAACTCTTTTTTCAAACAACACTTTGAAAATTCAAAAATACAATTTATTTTATTACTAACACATTTTTCTTAAAAAAGATACAATTATAGACTCTACTTGCGGGATCTCTTTACCAATAACTATCAACTAAAAACCAACAACTAAAGTCTAATGTCTATTTTTTGTATATTTGCCTTTTGATATCATCATCATAATGAACTATCTCAAAATTGCTATTATGATTCTGTTAGTCAGTGTGGTTTCCTGCAACAGAAAAGAAAACGGGCCGGCGACGGGCACCGAGGACACCTTCGAGTTTGTCATCGACAGGTTTGCCGACATCGAGATTATGCGCTACCGCGTGGACGATTGGGACCAGCTGTCGCTCAAGCAGAAAGAACTAGTCTATTACCTCAGCCAGGCTGCTCTTTGCGGGCGTGACATCATCTACGACCAGAACTGCCGCTACAATCTGCGCGTGCGTGGCACCATCGACAATATTGTTGGCACCTACAGCGGCGACCGCCAAAGCGAAGAGTGGCAGCACTTTATGGAATATGCCAAGCACTTCTGGTTCTCGAACGGCATGCACCACCATTACGCCAACGACAAGTTCTTCCCCGACATCTCGAAAGAGTACTTCAATACACTGCTGGCACAATCCGACACGGCCAATTTCCCTTACATAGACGGCGAAAACTACAAACAATTTGCCGCCACCATCACCGACATCATCTTCAACCCTAAAGTGGCTGCCAAGCGAACCTTCCAAGATACTGGCAAAGATTTGGTTACCAACTCGGCAGTCAACTTTTACGAAGGTGTGACACAGAAAGAGGCCGAAGGGTTCTACTCGCGTCTGGCAATGGCCGACGGCAACGACCCGCAACGCCCGCTGTCGCACGGACTGAACTCTAAGCTGTGCAAAAACGAGAACGGCGAACTGGTTGAGCAGGTTTACCGCATCGGCGGACTGTACAGCGAGGCTATCTCCCAAATCGTCTATTGGCTCGACAAAGCCGCCTCGGTGGCCGAGAATGACGCGCAGAAGGAGCACATTCTCAAACTGATAGACTATTACAAAAGCGGCAACCTCCAGACGTGGGACGACTACAATATTCTTTGGGTGCAGGACACCAAGTCGCTCGTGGACTACGTGAACGGCTTTATCGAAGTCTATACCGACCCAATGGGGCGCAAGGCCACTTGGGAAGCCGTGGTGGATTACAAAGACCTGAAGAACAGCAAACGCGCGGAAATCATCAGCCAGAATGCGCAGTGGTTTGAGGACCACTCACCTGTGGATGCGCTCTATAAGAAGAAAGTGGTGAAAGGCGTCGAAGCCAAAGTCATCACCGTGGCGCACCTGGGCGGCGACTGCTACCCTGCCACGCCCATCGGCATCAACCTGCCCAACGCCAACTGGATACGCAAAGAACACGGTTCCAAGTCGGTGACGATGGAGAACCTGATGTACGCCTACGCCCAAGCGCGACTCAAGAACGGCAGCTCGCAGGAGTTCTACGACTCGAAAGAGGACTTGGATCTGCTTGAAAAATACGGCTATATATCCGATAATCTGCAAGTTGACCTGCACGAATGTTTAGGTCACGGCTCCGGGCAGATGCTGCACGGCGTGAGCGACAGTTTGCTCAAGAACTACCACTCAACCATCGAGGAGGCCCGTGCCGACCTCTTCTCGCTCTACTACATCGCCGACCCGAAGATAGTGGAACTGGGGTTGCTACCCAATGCAGAGGCATACAAAGCCTGCTACTACAAGTACATCCTCAACGGACTGATGCTGCAACTTAACCGCATCAACCTGGGCGACCAGATAACGGAGGCCCACATGCGCAACCGCGCCCTCATCGCCCGCTGGTGCTACGAAAAAGGCGAAGACGACAATGTCATTGAGAAGGTAACCAGAGATGGCAAGACCTACATCAAAATCAACGATTACGATAAGTTGCGCAAACTCTTCGGCAAGCTTTTAGGCGAAATCCAAAAGATCAAATCCACGGGCGACTATGAAGCGGCCAAAGACATTGTAGAGACCTACGGCGTACGCATCGACCCCGTTTTGCACAAAGAGGTGAAACGGCGCTACGAGGCCCTCAACATCGCCCCCTACGGCGGTTTTGTCAACCCCGAATTTGTGGTCACCAAAGACGGCGACAAAATCAAAGATATCTCGCTGCGCTACCCCACCAACTATGTACAGCAGATGCTCAATTACGACAAGCAATTTCATTTTATCAAATAAACCCAAACAATCATTAACTTGTTAAATATCAATATTATGAAAAAGTATTTCAAACACATTCTCTTTGTCGTGCTGGTTGTAACGCTAGCCAGTTGCGCCACCCTTCAGGAGGCTCTCAACATGGCCAACTGCAAGTACAAACTCGACAACATCACCAACATCATCTGGGGTAATGTCAACCTCTCTAAAATTAAGAAAGTGAGCGACTTGTCGGTAGCCGACGCCGCCAAACTGGCCAAGGCCATCATCAACAAGGACTACAACATCCAGTTCACCACCAACATTGCAGCCCAGAACAACACCGCTTTGGCAGCCGCCCTCAGCGGTTTTGACTACATCCTGCAACTCAACGGCAACGACATCGCTTCGGGCGAGCACAACAAAGCCATTTCCATTCCCGCCAACAGCAGCAAAACTATTCCTCTTACGCTGAAAGTGGATGCCAAGAACCTGTTCTCGAAAGGCACCTTGGAAGACATGGTTGACCTGGCCAAGAACATCAGCAATTATGGTGAAGGCAACGCCTCGAACGTAGGCTTAAAAATCCGCCCCTGGATTACCAACGCCGTGACTGGCGGTTCCACCAAACTTACTTACATCAACCTTAATAAAACCTTTCAATAATAGATAGTTATGATTCAAAGAATTCAATCGCTCTACCTGCTTTTAGCAGCCATTATCAGTATCGTAGTGTTATTCCTCACCATCGGCACCATCTACACCGATGAGTTTATGTACACCTACAACTGCTTCACCGTCAAGGAGGCTTGTCCCAACGGCGGCAACATACTGGCTACCTATTACATTGCCGCCGCGCTGATTTGCTCGGCATTGCTCTCGATTATCACCATTTTCATGTACAAGAAGAGAAACAAACAACGCACGTTCAATTCAGTCAATATGATTATCTATCTTATTGCCTTGATACTCATGCTGTACGTATATCCTAATGTGGTGTTAATCAAGAAGGAAATCATGGCATCGCCCGATGATTTGCACTTCAACTACTGGATTCTACTATCGCTGGTGCCCGCCATTCTGCTTTACTTGAGCAACCGCGCCATCCGCAAAGACGAAGAGCTGATTCGTTCGACGGAAAGATTGCGATAGCCTATCGAAAGAATGAAGGGGGCTGCGGTCCCCTTTTTTTATCAACCAACCGAGCAACTTATGACACCCATATTACCCGATATCAGCACCATACGCCAAAGTGAGCAATACACTATGCAAAGCGAGCCCATCGCCTCTATCGACCTGATGGAGCGCGCTGGCAGTCGTTTCACCGAAACGCTGTGCGCCCAGTTCGACTTGAGCCGCTATGACAAGGTGCTGGTCTTCTGCGGCCCTGGCAACAACGGCGGCGACGGCTTGGTCATCGCCCGCCAATTGTCGCAACGGAATTATCCCGTTACGGTGGTGCTCTGCCACGAACAGATGAAGACCACGCCCGAGTTTGAGACCAACCTGCAACGGCTGCCACAACGTGCCGACCTGCAGACTATGCCTTTCAGCCAGTGGCGCGAAACAACTTGTACAGAGAATGTTATCATCATCGACGCTCTTTTCGGCATCGGCCTCTCGCGACCGCTGACGGGTTATTTTGCCGAATTGGTGGATAATATCAACAACATGCAGGCGACCGTGGTGTCTGTAGATTGCCCATCGGGACTATTTCTGGAACAATCCACACCAAACGACCTGCCGTGTGTCGGCGCCACTTGCACCTACACTTTCCAATTCATGAAGGAAGTGTTCCTATGGCCTGAAAACGAGCAGCGTGTAGGTGCCGTGACCGTCATTGACATCGGATTGAAATTAGAGCATAACGAATATAGCAAACAGCTCATCGACAACACATTAGCGTCTTCAATATTACATAAGCCGCACAAATTTGCCCATAAGGGCGAGAACGGCTACGGCTTGCTGATTGCGGGTTCGTACGATATGCCTGGAGCGGCGCTATTAGGGGCCAAATCTGCACTACGGAGCGGCATTGGCAAGGTGATGGTACACTCGGTAGCCAGAGTCACCGACCTGCTGCCGACGGTCGTACCCGAGGCCATCCTGCACACCGACATCAACGAGCGATGCGTATCGAAGGTGGATTGGGAGCAGTTGCCTGTCAACGCCATTGCTGCGGGGCCAGGACTTGGCAAAGCCCAGCCGACGGTGGCGCTCATCAAGAATCTGATTGACGAGGTGCAATCGCCGCTCATCTTGGACGCTGACGCCCTCAACATATTGGCCGACAACAAGACACGTCTGGCTTACCTGCCTCCCTACTCCATCCTGACGCCGCACCGCAAGGAGTTCCAGCGGCTGGCGGGCAGTTGGGAGAACGATGGTGACCTCATCGGCAAGCTGACCGAGTTCGCCAAACGCTATACGGTCATTGTGGTGCTCAAGGGAGCCTACACTGCTGTTGCCCTACCCGACGGGCGGCTCTATTACAACACCACAGGCAATCCCGGCATGGCGACGGCTGGCAGTGGTGACGTACTTACGGGCATACTGTTAGCATTATTGGCACAGGGCTACACTCCCGTTGAGACGGCGCTGTTGGGCGTGTACCTGCACGGACTCGCGGGCGACGAAGCACTGCAGCAGCAATCGGAGCAGAGCCTGACAGCCGGCGATATTACAGAACACTTAGGGAAAGCGTTCAAACAACTGACGATTAACAATTTATAATTTATAATTTACAATTGATAATTATTAATCTAATTATCCCTGTTCATTACATTTGCCTTCAAAAGATAAAGCAATAGCAGTACCAAGGCTGATACACCTGCCAAAATCAGTACCCATGTAGCTCCTTCAGCATGAATCAAAAGCATAATGAGTCCTACTACTGCCACAATAGCAGTGAGGATGCACAAGCGTTTAAAGAAGGCTTTGAATTTTGTGGAAGCAAAAAGATCACGAAGGTCTGACATGAGTATTAAGTTTTAGTGAACAAATACAAAGCAAGGCTTGTGGAAGGCAAACTATTGCATATTGAGTTCTGAAGCGATGCGTTCCTTGCTGGCAAGGCAGAACACATGGTTGAAAGCACCGATAGTTATCAGATTCCTTTCATCACCCGAATGCCAATAGCCCAAGCTTACAAGAAAATAATCCTTAACCTCCAGATTGCTTTTTACGATAGCAGGAATCATACTTTCGCCCAATATGCCACCCAGCGCATTGCCAAGCCAAGAGGCCGCACCTGAGGCATCTTTCGTCATATCATTACATTTATCGTGCCAAACAGCCGACAGCAACTCCGACATTTCATCTTCATGTTGAACCGCCTTCGGGCACGTAAAAAGCATAATACCGGCAACGATGATAAGAATGATGGCTGTTGTTGAAATTCCACGTTTTGCGCTCATAATATATTTACTATTAAAATGTTAAGACATAAAAATATGAAGATTTGACATATCAAACCATGTCATTACTTACAAATCGTCCTTGGATTCATCCACGTCTTTATCCATATTGGCATTATCTAGATACGACAGGGTTTTATGGTCGTAATCCATCACAATAATGCCTTCGGGCAGACGGACGCCTGCAGTTGACACACCGTCTTCAACACTTTCAAAGAAAGTACCTTGCGTATATTTCTCTTTCAGCGACTTGACCATCTTTTGCAACTGTTCGCGAGTCACCTCTTTACCAAAAACCACTGAAATTCCATAAACAGTTTTGGATTTCACGGACTTATGCAAATCAAGCTTCACATCATAGCCCGAGAATTTGCCTTTGTACATATTATCCTTAGTACGCGTAAAGCCCTTTGTGGTCAGGCGCTGTTCAACTGTACTCTGCTGTCCGTTGACTTCCACGCCCATAAATTTAATATGACCGCTATTCTGCGAAAAAGCGAGAGTTATTGTAAATAAGCAAATTGCAAAGATGATTAATTTTTTCATAGGTCAGTTAATGGTTTAGATTTGGAATGACAAAGATACAAAAAATTACTAACTGTCATCTCCCGCAGAACACGCAGATGAGCGCAGAAATTTTCCGCGTTGATTCGCGTGATTCGCGAACTATTCTTTCTGCTTTAATTCAAAGTTAACCTCTTTGGTTACGCTACCCTGATTCCAGCCAGAGCCACCTTGCAACTCTTCAGGATTAACTCCCACTCTCTTCATGGCGGGCTCAAACTCGCCGCCATTGGCTTCGCCATCAATATCGGTAGCAATGACGGTAAGAGAATCCCAAGGAGACGCGTGAACCTCAGCCTGATATTGACCTACAGAATCGGTGTAAATCTTATAATCTCCATAAACTACCGTCATCTCGATATGATTGATTGGCTGCTGGTTTTCGTCAACAACCTTACCTTTCATCTTGAAAGTGGCATACGGTGCAGCATATTCATTGGTATGACCATGACCAGGGCTGTCAGACTTGTCACAAGCAGCCGTCGAAAAGCCCAAAAGACTGATTAAGAACAGAAGAAAGCGGTTCATCGTTATAAATGTTTGTGCAAAAATAAAAAAAGGCGACAAAATATTGCCTCTAACCTTGAATCTTTCAAAAAATTTCTCCCGCAGAACGCGCAGATGAGCGCAGAAAAATTCCGCGTTGATTCGTGTGATCCGCGGAGCAATTCTCCACGAATCACACGGATCGGCACGGATTATATTGGCTATCTCGTTTGTTTCACCACTTTGCGAACAGCCACGCCATCGGGAGTTTCGATACGCAAGGTGTAAACGCCTGCTGATAAGGTCGATAGATTCAATTCCGACTGGTCGTTGAATTGTGCCACCTTCTGTCCGGCCATATCGTAAACCGTCACATAGTTAACCTTGTCGTAACGGATAATCACCCTATCGGTGGTGGGATTGGGATAGAGCGACAGCTCTGCCAGTTTCGCATCTTCGATGCCTGTAGTGGTCACTACGACCTGAATACCAGCCGTGGCAGCGCATGGACCATTAACCATATCGGCGGGACCATTGGTTACGGTCACTCTGTAGGCAGTGGTCGTGTCGGGACTTACCGTAATTGAACGAGTAACAGCGCCGGTGCTCCACAAGTAGGTCCACTCAGCATTCGACGGCACAGACAGTGTTGTGCTCTGGCCCTTGATAATCTGCGTATTACCGCTAATGGTAAATTCAGGACGATGATAGATGGTTAAGTGCAAGGTTACGGTGCTGTCGTAGCCCAAAACAGATTGATAATCATGCGTATAGTCGCCCGAAGCGGTCAGATGCTGGCCATCCCAATCGTAGCTTTCGCAAGCCTTGACATTGACAGCCGTCTGCACCTTAATGCCGTTATAGACAATATTGGAACGCGACGAGGTGTAAGCGCCTGCTTTGGTATGTACGGGCGCACTTTCGGGCAGCACCA
Source organism: Bacteroidales bacterium (assembly GCA_016285615.1). The sequence goes on along the minus strand of JAEERB010000014.1, from coordinate 17,478 downwards.
CTTCAATCTGATAGAACAGTGCTCCGTCGCCAGGATTCTGGTCGGTGAACGAGGTCAAATTCGACGGCATTGTCTGAATCAGTTGCAGGTTGTTGTTGGCCGTGCCACGATAGAGGCGATAGCTTTCGAACTCGAAGCCTTCGTAAGGTGTCCAGATAAGGTTCCAGCTGTCGCCAAGACCCTTGTTGATGGTGAGGTGCAGCGTCTTGTGCAGCGGGCTCAAGTCGGTCTCGCCATCACATTCGTCCATGGCGGTCATCTTGTAGCGATAAGCGCGCACTGACGGGTCGGCGGTAACATCCTCGTAAGTGTAGATGGTCGCCGTCGGATCCACTTCCACCACGGCCAGCGGCTCATAAACATTGGCCTTGTCATTCTCGCGATAGAGTTTGTACTTCTTCACATCAGGATCAGACATGGCGTCCCAAACTACGAGGTTGTGGCCGTTCTCAACGCCTACCAAACGGATGGCGGGCACATTTTCTATCAGTTCACTTTCACCAAGATGCAGCATTTCTGAAGTGCCCGAGCAGCCGTGGCCGTCGGTTACGGTAGTCCAGTAATAGCCAGCCGTGGTCACTTCAATGCTCGGCATCGTTGCCCCTGTTGACCACAAATAGGAAGCGTATGTTCCATTGACCGCCAACGTAGCTGTGCCACTCTCGCACGCGTTGACCGTACCCGTTACAGTCACCTCAGGCACAAAGGCGGGTATAATGGTCAGCTGCAATCTTACGGTACTGTCGCAGCCGTGTACAGTCTTGTAATGGAAGTCGTGCGTTGAAGCATACGGCGTACCAATCTCGAACGTGGTATCCTTGTACGTGTACGGCAGCTCGCTTTCGCAAATGGTAAGAGTTTCGTTAGTCACCACCGAATTATAGATGGTCAAGTGTAGCGTAACCACACTATCGCAGCCGGCGGCGTTGGTCAGCGTCTGCACATAATCGCCACTCTTATCATAGATTTGGTCATTCCATACATATTCATCGCAAGCCTCATCAGAGAAAGCATACTCGGTGGAGTGAGTAATCGTCAGGTGCAGTGTCACCACACTATCGCAGCCGGCGGCGTTGGTCAGTGTCTGCTGGTAAGTGCCGCTCTCGCGATATTTAGCTCCATTCCATATAAACTCATCACATTCGGTCAGACTATACTCATAGCTATTCGACTTGTGGATGGTTAAGTGAATTGTCACAATACTGTCGCAACCGTTGGCAGCATCAAAGCGTTGCCAGTAGGTTCCGCTGCGAGTATAAAGTTGGTCATTCCAATTATAGATATCGCAAGCCTCAACAGAGAACTCGTTGGTGATGACATCTACAACGGTGAGGTGCATCGTGACTACACTATCACAGCCATCGGCATTGGTCAGCGTCTGCACATAATCACCACTCTTATCATATTCTTCGCCGTTCCAAATATACGATACACAAGCCAATTGGTCGAACTCGTAGCTATTGGGATGATTGATTGTCAGGTGCATCGTCACAATACTGTCACAGCCCGTGGAGGACTGCAAGGTCTGCACATAATCTCCTGATTTATCGTATGTTTCACCATTCCATACAAACTCATCACATCCATTCTGCTCAAACTCATAGTAAACTTTCGGATTCACCGTCAGGTTGAGCACCACCAGGCTGTCGCAACCCGAAACAGACTGCAACATTGCCTCGTAGGTACCTGTCTCAGAAAGAGACTCGCCAATAAAGTCGAAGTATTCGCCTTCGCAAATGGATTCTTCCAAATTAACATTATATACCTCATTGACTTTCAGATTAATATAGGCAATATAATCCTTCCCGTCATTATTATAGATGAAGGTATCGAGGAACATTCCCGTTGCTTCAGGATGAACGAAATAGTCGCCATAGAAGAAACTCTCGCCGAAGCAGGTCGAGTCGATGATGGTTTCGTAAATCACATCGCCGAACTCGTAGGCACCGATGTCGAGGCGGGTTTGCTTTACACGCAGTGAACCAGCCAAATCGTAAAGCGGCAAGTTGAGCGAAGTGGTGTTAGGATTACCCTTGTTGATACAAGCCGAACCGTCATTGGGACGCCAGTCGTAGTCGGTTTGGGTAGTAACGCCCGCCTCCGTAGTGGGCTTGATGAAATTGACATACGAAGCACCGGCTGTCGTGCCGTTGTTGGCCGCATCAAGGGTAATATTCTGCACGCCTTCGTAACCACCTTCGATAGCGCAGTACGAGAAGGTACTTTCACCCGAAATGTTGGCCACACCACTTTGGCCCTTATTACCCCAAATAATGCAGTTGGTGTATTCATTATTGCTATTAGCATTCACTACACCAGCCCTATCGGAATTAGGGGCATAATTGTTGACAATGTTGCAGTTAACGAAGTTTGTCTGTCTGCGAGCATATACACCTGCCGCCTGATCATTCCAATTGTCGGTGTTCGTATTGTTGGCAATATTCAAATTCACATAGAGGCCTCCATCGGCATACAAACCACCGCGACTATTATTGAGAATTGAGCAATTGAACACATTGGCTCCATAACTATACAGACCATAATTCTGCGTGCCGTTGTTGGTCATCGTACAACCATCAGCCTTGCCGCCATCCAGATAGAGACCGGCATTGTTATTGCGAATAATGCTATTGGTAATCAAACTGTTAGTTTTAAGATACATACCATAGTCGGTATTGTTTTCAGCCACGCAGTTCGTCACCGTCACAGTTTCGCCATACAAACCATAACCCGTGTTGTCGGCAAAAGTACAGTTCGTTAAATTGCAGTTTTTAGCATAGACGGCTCTGTTCTTATTCTGCTTGAAGGTACAGTTGAGCATATCGGTATTGTCGAGCAGACGGGCACCACTATATTCCGAGCTATTACCATTTTGTACCGTAAAGCCGTCAAAAAGGCTAGTACCGTTTCTAAAATCAACATCATATTGATTTCCGGGCAAAACAGCCTCGCAATCGCTACATGAGAAGTTGATTTCGAATCCATAACCGCCATACCAATCGTCACCTACGGCAAATTGCAGCACCACTTCCCCACCTTCAACCGTCAGGTTCATATTGCCCGACATATAACAGGTCCTCAACAATTCACCACCAACACCCTGATAGATTTTCAGCGTATTGCTCTTTGTATCGCCCGTATTATAACTTCCTGTTAATGTTATGGTTGAATTGGGATTATAGGAACGAAGAATCAATTCGCCAGAGGCCGTACTTGAGAAATTCTTATCCTTACCACCGTCATCGTAAAGCACACCTGAACAAGCTGTTACAGTCTTTGAACCCGTTACAGGCATCAGGATGTCGGAAGGTTCGGTTAGATATTCGACAGGATCAGGAGTCGTGAAAACACAGCTCTTGTCGAGCACGCGGTGTGCATCGCCACCATCCAAGATTGTGGCTTTGGCTGTAAAATCACGCTTCGACAAGTCATATTTGTACGATTCATTGCCAGCAAAACTACCATATACGGCCACATCAGGCTGCACAATGAAACTATTGTCGGAAGTATAGGTACCGGCGGCCACCCACACGGTTGACGGCGGGTTGTTACCCGCAGCCACATCCATCGCATATTGCAGATTAGAGGTGGCGTTGCCCCAAGACGAGCCGTCTTGCGAGCCAGCGCCAGTTTTGGTCACATATATGATATTGCTGGCAGCTTCGGGATGGATGGGGAATGCTGTGGTCAAATCAGACTCATAAGCACCGATATCCACACGCTCCTGCTGAATACGAGTTTCACCTGCCAAGTCGGTGGCTGTAGCGCAGTTATTGTCACCCATATTGATACAGATGGAACCAGATTGTAATGTCCAGTCACCGAGAGCATTGTTGACATCCACACCTGCCTCCTCGGTTGGGTTGGCGAAGTGAGGATAGCCGATGCCTGTGCCGCTATTTTCCTCTTTCAAGGTCATAGCACCGCTATAGCCGCCTTGTACGGCAGAATTCTTGAACGTGAAGTAATTGCTGCCCGACAATGCATATTGGCTGGCATTGACACCCACTTTATTACCCCAAAGAATAGAGTTTCTGAAAGTGCTACCGTTTTGTGAATAGATACCGCCCGCATTGCTTGTAGCAGCGTTTCTTACAATGTTACAACCCACATACGTTATACCGCCTTTATCATAAACACCACCACCAGAAGAGCCTGCGGAGTTATTGCTTATCAGGCAGTTAACCAAGCTATAATTGATTGACCTATACGAGTCGGCATAAAGACCACCGCCATCCTCGCGCGAAGTATTATTGGCAATTATACAATCTTTGATTCTCACAGGATTAGCAACATTGCGGTCGCACGACAGATAAAGACCACCACCATTGTTAGCAGTATTATGCGTAATCAAGTTGTTTTCAACTACACTTTCCCGATTGACATACAGACCGCCACCCAATGCATTCCAGTTACTGCCTGTACCATCGTAATTGGCTTTGTTGTCGTGAATATTGCAATTGATAACAGCTCCACCATTCTCACTATATACACCTACGCCATATACATAATATCGGCTGCCCGTACCCGAGAGGCTAATGGTATTACTATAAATCTCGCAATTGGAAACCGTTCCACCTGCATTGTAAACGGCTATACCATAGCGGGAGATATTGCTGGTAGAACCCGAAATAGCAGCATTGTTGGCCGTGATGATACAATTATTCAGCGTGCAGTTCTTCTGGATGTAGGCCGCACCACCTTTCTCTGTGGTATTGACCGTACCTCCACGGATGGTGAAACCATCGAATATAGTTGACTGGTTATCCGAGAACTCTTCGCTCTGATAGAGCACGCGTCGGGCATTCGAGCCAAACAAGATGGTCTGGTTGGCCGTCAGGTTACGGCTTTCCAAGTCGAAGTCGGCTCTTTCGGTGCCGGCAAAGCCGCCGTAAGCGTGTACATTAGGTCTAATGATGAAACTGTTTTCGGCTGAAGTGTTGCCCGTGTACGTTCCTTTCTTCACATAGAGATATGGCGCCATATTGGTGATGGTAGCTGCCGTATCCATAGCGGCTTGCAAATCCATGGCGTTGGACCATGAGGAACCGTTCTTGGCGCCCGAACCTGTCGTGGTAACAAAGAAAATCTTGCGCACTTTCAGGTTCAAAATCACCAAGCTGTCACTCGTTTCATCAACATACCAGCGATGCGAATAGGAACCTTGTTCTGTCAGCGTTTTGCCATAAAAATTGTAAGAACTACCATCATTAATAGTCACTTCCATCTCGCGAGTCAGAATCTTTATTTCAGAAGAAGTGACACAGAAGCGCATATTGGCTCTGTATGAAGTATAAGTAGGCTCAATATAATCCAAATCGAGCGGCTCATACCAAGAAGCGTAGGCCGTCGCCGTGTTGTCCGTATTGTGAGTCTTGGCCTTGAAGGTTTCATTATCGGTACCGCTGTTGTTCAAGAAGGTTACTGCCAACGAGCCGCCAGTCCATTTGAAAGGCATATCCAAATGAATGGTCACCCAACCAGGAGCCAAAGAGACAGCTCCGTGGAACACCTTCGTCAACTCTGTTTTAGGAATGATGTATGAGCTGCCAAGTCTCTGATAATCAGTATTTGTAAAATAGATGGTCACAGGCTCTTTCTCCTGTTGCTGACCGTCATACTCGAACGATAAAGAGCAAATGTAATCACCTGCCGACATGCCATTGGATTCCAATTCTTCAGCTAAATACAGCTGCTGCGACCAAGTATAAGGCCACAAGTCATTTCCATAATAATGAGTATAACCCATAGGGAAGATATTGCTGGTATTGGTACCCTCACCTATTTGGGCACAATCGAAAATGCCAGCTGCAAAGTTCATTGTGGCTGCATGTCCACCGCAATCGGCCTGTACATACAAATCATAGCTGCCTAATGCCAACTGCGAAATCTCCAGTGACGGCGTGCCACTGACGGTGCGCTGCGTGCCTTCGCCACGCTTAAAGCCGGCGGGACCATACTCCACATTCCAAGCAGTTTCCTGATAACCAGGCTTCCAATCCACACGCACAGTGCTGCGCGACAGAGAGGTGTAAGTCAAGTCTGCAGGCTTCATACAAGTCGGGTCTATACAGAACTTGATATTGGTGCGTTGGTTGGTCAATGTGCCACTAACACCAGATGCCAACTGCACTTTATTACTATACAAAGTACTATTAGTAAAGCTATTGTGAGAATAATAAAAGTCTCCGTTCCAACCGCCATCGTTTGATTTGTTAGTGAAAACCACTACCACATTGCTCTTACCATCCCACACAAAGGGCGTTTCAAACTCAAACGGAAGCCAATAATCTGTATTATTGCTAGTTACAAATGTGTTCTTTTCGGGATAGACATTGGTCAACGACTGCAACGCAAACAGGTCACTTTCGTTGGCAAAAGCCGTTTTAGTGGTATGTCCCATATAAACAGACACCAAACAATTTTTAGAACTATAATGAATATATTGCAGCGACAGAGAAGAGATGGCATCGCCTTCCTGCAAACCATTGGCTTTCAGCTCTTCTGCCGTAAAAATCTGTTGCGACCAAGAATTGTCATAGGGATTAAATGCAATAATAGTAGAATTTTTGGCCGTGCCGATAGGTTCCATACATTCTTTCAGCTTTTCGGTTGTGAAAGTGCACGGTCCAACCGTTTCCCGCTGATTTCCAGCACAAGTATAAGTCAGATAGACATCGTATGTAGTTTGGGCCTCTAAGCCAAAGATATAGGCCGATGTATCAGCAACGGCCATCTTAGTGCCCGTGCCCGGTGCAAAGCCCTGCGGACCATATTCTACTTGCCAGTTGTATTGGTGACCCGGATAATTCTCCTTTTGGTAAACATCCCAAGTCAGTGTAGCTGAATAGTGGTCTTTTTCTTCACAATGGAAATTAATTGCTACGGGCAGGCACTCCACTTGCGATACGCGCGACATAAAGCCGTCGGGATAAAGCTGGCTGGAAAAATCAATCGTAAGCGCCCCTTGGGTTGAAACCACCACATTTTTCGAAACACCTTCCCCATTACTGGTTGCCAGCAAAGTACCCTCTGTTCCCACGCCATCGTATATGGACACACTCTGACTACCTCCGTTCAAAATTTCCAGCAACAACTGATTTCCTTCTTGTTCAGGATACAGCACCAACGTGTTACTCCAATAATTTGTAAAAGTCGGGGGAGCTTTATAAGTATCATTCAAAGCACGCGGATGGCCCACCATAACTGACGAGCCAACCCTTTGTGTTGTCGTGCCCGAAACGTTGAGCAATAAGGTCTCTTGTCCAGAGGTGTGCGGAACAGCCACCACGATTTGATTTTCATCGCAGAAGTTATAAGAATCACTGGCATTCAACGCTCCAATGGCGAAATAGCCGTCACCATCGCCACCCCAACCCCAGTTGAAATGGAAATAGTCGCTGGCATCGTAGCCATCGCACACAAAAGCATGCGCCATCTTGCCACTGCTACCTGAATAAAGTAACGGATGAGCTTCATCCAGAGCAGCCTTTAAAATCTGTATCCACTCGTCATCTTCGTAAACGTTAACAGTATGCGTGGTAGGTAAACCCACACCATAAGTTGTCACTTTATAGCTCTTGATCGCCCCTTGGGCATCATAGCCAAAATGGTTGATGAAAGCCACTCTTGCAGCCTCGGTATAAGCTGAACTCTCGGAGGGTTTATAATCCATAGCCAGAGCCACACCGCAATGATACATCAATGTAGCCACCGCATTCACTTGAGCCTCACTGCTGCTTGAAGAGAGTGCACTGGGCATCAGCGAATATTGGTAAGTGGCAGCACCGAAGTCCGCAAATTGTTCTCCATAAGTATCATACGCGGGAGTATATCTGTGCGTGCCCTTTCCATGTGCGGGATATTCGTAATAGTTGATAATCTGCGCCATAGCGGTGGCCTCGCAACCGGTCGGCGCCTGTGCTTCGCCAGTGCCCGGACAGAATTTGTTGTAATAAGGCCATTGGTCCCAGGTGGTCTTCAAAAGTGGAGCCACTGAGGTGCCTTTGGATTGGCTACCCGTTGCAACCGCCAAATTCTCCCACTGGGTCCGCACGGTAGCATCTGCCACCACGCCTTGGGAAACGACATACTGAATCTCATCACTATAAGTCTTAATCCACGAGCGCATATTTACAGGCATGTTACTGGTCGGGAAAGAATTTGTAACTGAATAACCCAAAATCGGCTTCACAGCATCATCGGCAGCGACCATTACAAAACCGTTGCCAACCTGAAACACATAGAACAAAGCCGTGCCGCTTTTCGAGTCGGTTTGGGTGTACAGTAACTGTCCGTCGCTGTTCTTCATCACCGGCCCCGAGGGATTGGTTTGTCGCATAAAATTGAGGGCCACTTTGCGGGCTTGGTTCGGATTTACAGGGGCGGCCATCAGAGCCATAGTCCCGAGTAACAACCAAACGAAAAAGAGTTTTTTCATGTTAATGAAAATTAATGTAAAAAAATGATTTTCTTTTTTAATGGGAGCACAAAAATAAACTTTTTCTTTTACATACGACCTTGACAAATCTTGATTTTTTCATTTTTAGGAATAAAAAAAGCGGGAAGCTTTGAAAGCTTCCCGCTTTTATATGAAGTTCTTATCTAATTACTTCACGATTTCTTGGAATGTGGGGCTCTTTTTGTATTGTTTGAACTCGGCATCCTTAGCAGCTTTTGTCTTGTAACCGGCGTTCATCTCAACAGCCTTCTTCAGGTTGGTATAAACCTCAGCCTCGTTGTTGGTACGAGCCGACAAAACAGCCATCAGATAGTAGCATTGGGCGTCTTTGTTCTCAATGCATTCCAGACCCTTCTTGCAAGCAGCATAGTCTTGTTTCAGCAAGTGCGACAAAGCCATGTTGTAGTCGCAGTTGCGGTTGTTCATCATCTGCTGTGCACCGTCATAGTCACCGTCGAGAATCTTGTACATTGCCAAGTTGTAGTTCTGGTTAACGGGATTTACAGAGGCTTTTTGCGAAGCTTCGAGTTTTTCCTTGGCACCTTGAACATCACCCTTCAGTACAGCGAGTACAGCTTGGTTGTTCAGGATGATACCATTGTTCGGTGAAACGGCGGCAGCCTTCTCAAGGTTGTCGTTAGCATCGTTCAGCAGACGAACATCGCCCGTATTCAGGAATTCGTTCAACTGCAGAGCAGCCATATTGTTGTAAGCTCTCCAATCGGTCTGGTAATCTTTTTCATCGGCAATAGCCTTGTAGATATCCATCTTCTTGTCGAGGTCTTTTTCCATCGAAGCAGCATAAAGTCTTTCGTTCAAAGAGAGTTCTGACGGATTCGAGTTGATCTTTTCAGCAATCTGCTGATCGTTGAAGTTGTTCTTGTTGCAAACCAAGCCTACCTCTACACGACGGAGCGGAGGAAGAATGGCATCCTTAATCTCATTGTAGATGTCGGTCATTTCACGAATCTTCTGCTCTCTCATAGCGGGAGTCGATTGCGAACGAACTACATTGAGGATTTGGTTTTTCTCAGCGATGCTCGATTTTTCAACGGCGGTTTCAAATCCTGACCAGTCTTCACCAGAAGCCGTTACATTGTAAACGAGTTCGGGTTTGGGAAGATCTTTGTATTTGATTTTGTTCTTCTTGGCATAATCGCGCATGTATTTTTCATACTGCTGATCAAACCATTTCTTACCTTGTTCTGAACGTTTCTGCGACAAGTTGTCATTCATTGATTCCTCGCCTTCGGGTGAAGCCCAACCGGTAACAACCACCTTGTCAATTACGCGGCCTTCGTTCAAGAAGTTAACGAATTTCTCGTTGTTCTCCTTGGCAGCCTTATCTTTGTTAAGATTCAGATTCCAATTAACATCTGCATTATTTACAGGGAAATAGATAACGCCCGTCTGGGTCATATATTCAGCTTTGTAGCCGTGAGGACCGTACAGGAGGTAGGTGCCGTTGCCAGCATCGCCAGCTTCCGATAAGGTAGGCATCATGCCCACGCGTGAAGCGGTATTGGAAATACCCTCTCCCATCTTCACTTTCGGGAAATCTTGTGATTTTTTCTTCTTATTGGCAGTAGCATTTGAATAAACTACGGCTTCTTCGTATTCGTCCTTATAGTCGAAAGAACCGGAAGTTGAGAATGAACCACCTGTCTTGTAAGGAATTACAGGACCCGTAGCCTTGGCCTTCTCGCCTTGAACGGTAACAGGATTCAACTTCAGCACGCCACCTTCATATTCAACGGTGGGGGTAAAAGTCATCGTAGCTCTTTTCTTCAGATACTTGGGAGGAATGGTACCTTGTACATTGTAAGAAACCTTACCACCCTTCGTTTCCAGATTGGCAGGGTCATTCAAGGTCACTTTCACTTCAGGATAACGCGGAACCATTTTCCCGAAGCCGCAGCCAGCCAATATCAAGGCTGAGCAACCAACAATAAATAAAAATTTTGCAGCTTTCATAATAGTTTGATTTTATGTTTGATTATTCTATTTCTATAGGGTGCAAAGATAATTAATTTTATTTCAAAGTCCAAAAAGATTATTTTCCAGGACTGTAATTCGGAGCCTCGCTGATGATGGTCACATCGTGCGGGTGGTTTTCGGTAACACCAGCCGGCGTGATGCGACAGAACTTGGCATTGTGCAACTCTTTGATTGTCAGTGCGCCGCAATAGCCCATACCCGAGCGCAAGCCGCCCGACATTTGGTAAATCACTTCGTAGAGGTCGCCTTTGTAGGGCACACGACCTGAAATGCCTTCGGGCACCAACTTCTTGGCATCCGACACGTCGCTCTGCATGTAGCGATCCTTCGAGCCGCGCTGCATGGCTTCGAGCGAACCCATACCGCGATAGGCTTTGAACTTACGACCGTTGTAGAGGATTGTCTCGCCTGGCGACTCTTCCACGCCGGCAATCAGACCGCCCATCATCACCGAGTCGGCGCCGGCTGCCAAGGCCTTCACAATATCGCCCGAGAAGCGGATACCGCCGTCAGCGATAATCGGCACATCACGACCTTCCAACGCCTTATACACCTGATATACAGCACTTAACTGCGGCACACCGATACCAGCAATGATACGGGTGGTGCAGATGGAGCCAGGCCCCATACCCACCTTCACAGCGTCGGCACCGGCGTCAGCCAACGCCACAGCAGCCTCGGCAGTGGCAATGTTGCCCACCACCACTTCCAGGTTGGGATAGGTGCTCTTGATTTTCTTGAGGGCCTCAATCACGCCTTTCGAGTGGCCGTGAGCCGAGTCCAAAACCACAGCATCCACACCGGCATTAACCAGCGCAGACACACGGTCCATCATATCGGCCGAGATGCCCACACCGGCAGCCACACACAAACGACCGTTGCTATCCTTGCAAGCGTAGGGTTTGTCCTTTGCTTTGGTGATGTCCTTATAGGTAATCAATCCTACCAGATGACCTTTATCGTCCACCACGGGCAACTTTTCAATCTTGTGCAGTTGCAGAATCTCTTCCGCCTCGGCCAAACCCGTTTCACGGTTGGTGGTAATCAGGTTGTCCTTGGTCATAATCTCTTCCACCAGCTTGTCCATATTCTTCTCGAAACGGAGGTCGCGGTTGGTGATGATGCCAATGAGGTGATTCTCGCCGTCAATCACGGGAATACCGCCGATTTTGTAGTCGGCCATCAGCTTCTGCGCATCCTTCACCGTCATGTTGGGGCGGATAGTCACAGGCGCATTGATCATGCCGTTCTCGGCACGCTTAACCGAATAGACTTGCGCCGCCTGATCCTCAATGGACATATTCTTGTGAATCACGCCGATACCACCTTCACGAGCCATCGAAATGGCCATCTTGGCTTCGGTCACTGTGTCCATGGCTGCCGAAACGAAGGGCAGATTCAGGGTGATTTTTTTCGTGAAGCGTGTCTTCAGAATCACATCCTTAGGCAACACTTCCGAATACGACGGAACTAACAGGACATCGTCGAATGTAAGACCGTCAAAACAAACTCTATCGGTTAAAAATGACATAATCAGGTATTTTTTAATCGTTATTACTTATTTCTTCTTTCCTTGGTTGGCCACCTCTTCCATCAGTTTCTTCAAAGTGGCTTCGTCGGCCAGGAAATAATCCTTTACAAGATTCATGTTCTCGTCAAACTCAAATACATAAGGAATACCTGTCGGCAGGTTCAACGAAACGATGTCGGCATCGCTGATGTTCTTCAGGTACTTCACAATGCCGCGCAAGCTGTTGCCATGGGCGGCTACAATCACTTCCTTATGTTCTTGCAGTTTCTTTGAAATGTCTGATTTCCAGAATGGAACGATACGTTCAACGGTGTCAATCAGCGCTTCGGTAGCAGGAGCACAGCCCTTCTCGTTGATGCCGGCATAGCGAACATCGTTGATAGGATGACGCGGGTCGCTCTCTTCGAGTTTCGGAGGACGCACGTCGTAGCTTCTTCTCCAAATGAGCACTTGCTGTTCGCCGTACTTCTCCACCATCTCGGTCTTATTCAGGCCTTGCAGCATACCGTAGTGCTTTTCGTTCAAGCGCCAGGTCTTCTCCACGGGAATCCACAGCAGGTTCATCTCTTCGAGCACGTAGTTCAAAGTCTTGATGGCACGCTTCAGGAAGGAAGTGTAGGCATATTTGAACTGGAAGCCGGCCTCGAGCAGTTTCTGACCAGCCTGTTTGGCTTCATTCACGCCTCTTTCCGAGAGGTCCACATCGGTCCAGCCTGTAAAACGGTTTTCTTTATTCCAAGTGCTTTCGCCGTGGCGAATCAATACTAATCTATACATAGTTTCTATTTTAAATGGTTGTTTTTAGGGAAAATGATATAAGGTTTGAATTTTTTGGCTTCTTCAAAATCCATGGAGCAGTAAGAGATGATGACCACCACATCGCCCACCTGCACCTTGCGCGCAGCGGGACCGTTGAGGCAGATGACGCCCGAATCTTTCTCGCCTTTGATGACGTAAGTTTCGAAGCGCTCGCCGTTATTGATGTCGAGCACCTGAACCTTCTCGTTTTCAATCAGATGAGCGGCATCCATCAAACTCTCGTCGATGGTGATGCTACCCACATATTGCAGGTTGGCCTCGGTCACCACGACCTTATGAATTTTCGATTTTAAGAGTTCAATTTGCATGGTTACACAAATTAGTACATTATGTTATCAATCAATCTGACACCGCCGCACCAGACTGCTATACAGCCAATGGCATTCTGCAATGTAGCCGTAGGTTGCAGTGTGTCCTTATCGGCGATGGCATAATATTCAAGTTCAAACGCGCTGATTTTGGCAATTTCTTTTTCCACAAACTCTTTGGCCTTAGCCACGGTATTGCCGGGCAACTGTGTCGAGGCCAGCATGATACGGTGGATATTGGCGGCCACCTCGAACTGCTCGGGGGTGAGTCGTTTGTTGCGCGAGCTCATGGCCAGTCCGTTGGGCTCACGCACAATGGGACAGGGCACAATCTGCACCGACAGCCCACACTGCTTAACCAGCGAGCGGATAATCAGCAGCTGTTGGTAGTCCTTCTCGCCGAAGTAGGCGCGGTCGGGGGTGGTCCAGTCGAAGAGCCTCTTTACGATGATGCCCACACCATTGAAATGGCCGGGGCGTTGAGGGCCTTCCATCACCTGCTCCAGCGCACCAAAATCATACTTCTCGGTGGGCGGCACTGCATAAACCTCTTCGGGTGTCGGGGCGAAAACCACCTCAGCCAAGTCGCCAATCTTCTCCACATCAGCATCCAACGTGCGCGGGTAGGCAATCAGGTCGGCCTGGTTGTTGAACTGCACAGGATTGACGAAGATGGAGACCACTACCGCATCGTTCTCCTCCCCTGCCCTGCGGATGAGCGACAGATGACCGTCGTGCAAGGCGCCCATGGTTGGAACCAAACCGATAGTTTTACCGTCATTCTTAAGTTGAAGAACAGCTTCTTTGAGTGCTTTAACAGTATTTACTATCAACATATTGCAAGAGATTTTAAGTCGTAATAGCAGTCAAGGTCGGCTGCGGAAATAGATGGCAAATATACAATAAAATTACTTTTTATTTTTGGTATTTTCACTTTCAGCCTCCACATACTGCGGAATCTGATTCCTTTTGACAATAGAGTAAACCAGACAGCCGATGCCAATGAGCACAAAGGGAATGCTGAGTTTCTGTCCCATATTGAGCACCATGTCCAACTCTCTGGAAACTTGCACCTCCTTGAAGAACTCGATGATAAAGCGGGCGGTGAAGATGACCACCAACAGGGTTCCCACGCAGCGGCCGGGAGGCACTTTGCCCTTGGCAAATTTGAAATAATAGATAACCAAGCCAATGAAGAGCAATAGATAAACCATTGACTCATAGAGCTGTGCAGGATGACGAAAGGTGCCAGCCACACCAAAACCGCCGTAGATAAAGTCAAACGCCCACGGCACCGTGGTGATGCTGCCCACAATCTCATGATTCATCAGGTTGCCCACACGCACAAAGGCAGCGGCAATGGGAATGGCAATGCTAAGTCGGTCGAGCAGCCACATCACATTCATCTTGTTCTTGTAGGTAAAATAAATCACAAACAGGATGATGGCAATCACTGCACCATGACTTGCAAGCCCCTGATAACCAACAAAGTGCCAATTTTCATCTACAGGCAACAACACCTGCAACGGATGGGCAATCAGGTACTCGGGCTCATAGAAGAGGAAATGGCCCAAACGCAACCCGACGATGGTCCATACGATAGTCCAGATGGACAAGCGGTCGAGCAGCTTCTGCGACAGGTTTTCGGTTTGGAAGATCTTTTGCAGCGTCAGATAGGCCAAAAAGAAGCCCGTAGCCAGCAAGATGCCATACCAGCGCACTTCCAACGAGCCAATCGAGAAAGCCACAGGGTTGACAGTCCAAGTGATGTAGGCGAGAATGTTCATTATTGTTAAGTTATGAAATTACGAAGTGCGGAGAGACGCACGGCCGTGCGTCTGTACTATTTTGTTCTTTGTTCTTTGAATTCTGAATTCCGAATTTCCTACAGCAGTTTCAGTCGCTTGAATATAAAGTCCACATTTTTCAGGTAGTACTCAATGGTGAAGCAACCGTCGAGTTCAGCTTGGGTGAAGTGCGACATGACGGTGGGGTTCTCTTCGAGCAATTGCTTGTAGTCCTTGCCGTTGAACCATGCCTCCATGGCGATGGGCTGCACGAGGTCGTAGGCGGCTTCGCGCGAGAGTCCCTTGTTGATGAGGGCGGTCATCACACGCTGGGCGAAAATCACTTTGTGGGTAATGTAGATATTCTGGAGCATGCGTTCGGGAAATACCACCAGATTGTCGAGGATGCCTCCAAAGCGGTTGAGCATGTAGTCGATAAGCATGGTGGCGTCGGGCAGGATGATGCGCTCGGCCGACGAGTGCGAGATGTCGCGTTCGTGCCAGAGGGCGATGTTATCGTACGAGGTCATCATGTAACCTTTGAGCACGCGGGCGCAGCCGCACATGTTCTCACTGCCGATGGGGTTGCGTTTGTGGGGCATGGCCGACGACCCCTTCTGTCCTTTGCCGAAAGCCTCTTCCGCCTCGCGCACTTCGGTACGCTGCCAATGGCGCACCTCGGTGGCCATCTTCTCGATGCTGGCCCCGATAAGAGCGATGGTGGCGATATAGTGGGCGTGGCGGTCGCGCTGCAAGGTTTGTGTCGATATTTTAGCCGACGCAATGCCAAGCTGCTCGCACACATAGTCTTGCACTTCGGGCGGAGTGTTGGCGAAATTGCCCACGGCACCGCTAATTTTGCCAGTCTCCACATCGGCGGCGGCATCCTCGAAGCGGGCGATGTTGCGCTGCATCTCGTCGTACCATAGGGCCCACTTCAGTCCCAACGAAGTGATGTCGGCATGCACACCGTGCGTACGGCCCATACAGGGCACGTCTTTGAACTCCAGCGCACGGCGTTTGAGGATAGCGACAAACTTCTGCAAGTCCTGACGGATGATGGCGTTGGCCTGCTTGAGCAGATAGCCGTTGGCGGTGTCCACCACGTCGGTCGATGTGAGGCCGTAGTGCACCCACTTCTTTTCGTCGCCCAGACTTTCGCTCACCGTACGGGTGAAGGCCACAATGTCGTGGCGGGTTTCCTTTTCAATTTCGTAGATGCGGTCAATGTTGAACGTCGCTTTCTGGCGCAGCAGTTCCACATCTTCGGCGGGGATGACACCCAGTTTGCTCCATGCGGCTGCCGATTCGATTTCCACCTTCAGGTAGGCGTTGAATTTGTTCTCTTCGGTCCATACGGCGCGCATTTCGGGACGTGAATATCGAGGAATCATGATAATTTACAATTGATAATGTATAATTGATAATTCTTTTTCTAATGGCAAAGGTACGATAATTTTTCAAAACAAAAAAGAGGGCGAAACGCCCTCTTTTTTGTTAGAAGCATTATTCAAATGAAAGAATAGCTTTCTTGATGATTTCGATGGCTTCGCGAAGTTCTTCTTCGGAGATAACCAATGGAGGAGCGAAGCGGATGATGTGTTGGTGAGTAGGTTTAGCCAGCACACCGAGCTCTTTCATCTTCTCGCAAACGTCCCAAGCCTCTTTACCGTTGGTGGGTTGGATGATGATGGCGTTGAGCAAACCTTTACCGCGGATCTGTTTGATCATCGGGCTCTTAACCTTGCCCATCTCTTCGCGGAAGATCTTGCCGAGGTATTCAGCACGCTCAGCCAGTTTTTCTTCCTTCACTACTTCCAGAGCAGCGATACCTACGCGAGCAGCAACCGGGTTGCCACCGAAGGTGGAGCCGTGCTCACCGGGCTTGATGTTCAACATGATATCGTCATCGGCCAACACTGCCGAAACAGGCATAGTACCACCCGAGAGAGCTTTACCCAACACGAGGATGTCGGGACGAACGCCTTCGTGGTCGCAGCAGAGCATCTTACCCGTACGGGCGATACCGGTCTGCACCTCATCAGCGATGAAAAGCACATTGTGAGCCTTGCACAGGTCGTAGCATTTCTTCAAATAGCCTTCATCGGGAACAAATACACCAGCTTCACCTTGGATAGGTTCAACCAAGAAACCGCAAACCATAGGATCTTTCAAAGCTTCGGCCAAAGCATCCACGTCATTGTAGGGGATGCGGATGAAACCGGGAGTGAAAGGACCGAAACCTGCGTAGGAATCGGGGTCATTGGAGAGGGAAACGATGGTGATGGTACGACCGTGGAAGTTGCCTTCGCAAACGATAATCTTAGCTTGATTTTCGGGAAGACCTTTCTTGTCGTAACCCCAACGACGACAGAGCTTCAAAGCGGTCTCGTCGGCCTCGGCACCCGAGTTCATGGGGAGCACCTTGTCGTAGCCAAAAGTTTCGGTAACATATTTTTCAAACGGTCCCAGGCAGTCGTTGTAGAAAGCACGTGATGTAAGAGTAACTTTCTGTGCTTGGTCAATCATTGCTTCAATAATTTTGGGATGGCAGTGACCTTGGTTTACAGCTGA